>CAZSNX010000195.1:0-7878 GCA_964607945.1 uncultured Candidatus Obscuribacterales bacterium | reverse complement strand
AGAAGAAAAAGAGTCTTGTGCTCATGCAGCGAGATATCTGGGCACTTGTTCAGTTGTATCTCCATCGCACTGTGAGCTCTAGCCAGTTGGCTCGATTGTGCTTCCCTGACATCAGTTATGAAACAGCTCGTAAGCGTCTCAGACGGCTGCAACAGGCTGGGTTTACCGGTTCGTCGTCAAGCGGGCGAATGGAAGGGCGCGGGAGACCCGAGCTCATTTACTTTTTGACAACTGCCGGTGCGAAAGCGCTGGAACAACATCGAGGGATCTCCTGGGAGACGATACCAACCGGCCCGCCGCATACATACCATAAAGAGCACTTCCTTCGGCTGGTCGATGTTCGGCTGGCGATGGAGGAGGCAGAGAAGAACAATACGATCTTGGATCTTGAATGGATAACCGGGCGCGAATTTTGGAAAGAGCTGTCCGGCGACTTAACAAATGTGGAAGAGCAAGCTGATGCCACTATCTCCTTCCGCTATCCAGGTACTGACCCGATTAAGGTCTTGTTAGAGATTGATACGGGAAACTTTCGCCAGACGAGACATTGGGAACCGAAAATTCGAGCATTCCTCAGGAGCGGTTATCCAATCTGGGTTGTCACAGGCAGTGCAACCAGGATTTTAACCCTTCGAAAATGGACGTCGCCGTTGTTGGATGAAGTTGGTGTCGGGCCGGGTAAGTGCGTCTTTGCCGTCTACGGCGAAATAACCGAAAAGGGAATCTTCGGTGCGACCTGGAACCGAACTGATGGCACTTTTACCGATTTGAAGCCCAAGGTGACGGAACCATCCAAAATTCAACCGCCGTAAGAGATTCCACGCAGGCTCTCTTACGGCTTGAAGCAACTCCGTGCTTTCGGTTGGAATTCCAACAACTCGAATCAGCCAGGTCAGTTTTGCGCCAGTGTAGGATCATTTTCAATCTGTCCGACCCCAAATCCTGCTAAGTGGACCTTGGTCAAGCTTGCATTCTTGGCCCCGCCTTCCGGGCTCATGTTTTGTGCTGTAACCGAAATTCATCGAGATCACGTTTGGTGACCGGTGCAAGATGGAACAAAACAGGCAGTTGCGCCTGCAGGATAATTACAGGTTTGTTATCCAAGGTACCGATTGCGCTTGGGGGATATTGTCATGCCCAGAGATCTACCAATTGGCAATGGAAGGGTTCTTATCAATTTTGATAAAGACTATGGACTGCGAGATATCTACTATCCCCATGTCGGGCAGGAGAATCAGACGCTTGGACATTTGTCGAGATTCGGTGTATGGGCCGATGGAGATTTCGCCTGGGTGGGTCCTGATTGGACGATGGACCGCAAGTACTTGAAAGAGACGCTCGTCACCGATGTCCTTTTGAAGCACGACCGGCTGAAGCTGGAGTTGAGGGTTCATGATACCGTCGACTATGTCTACGATCTCTATGTGCGTGAAGTGCATGTCTTCGATCGGTCTGGCAAAGAAAGGCAAGTTCGGCTCTTTTTCCATCATGACTTTCATATTTATGAAAATGAGGTTGGCGACACTGCGTATTACGATCCGCAGACGGAATCCGTAATTCATTACAAAAAAAATCGTTGGTTCTTAACCAGTGCGGCCGGTCCGCGGAAATTCGGTGTCGAGCAGTGGGCGGCAGGCAACAAGGAAGTAAATGGTTGCGAAGGAACTTGGCGCGATGCTGAAGATGGGGAATTGGGCTGCAACGGTATTTCGCAAGGCTCAGTCGACTCAACGATCGGAACATCGCTGACGGTTGCGGCAAATGGTGAGGCGGTTGCACATTACTGGATCTGCTTGGGTAACAATTACGAGCAGGTGGCGGCGATTCACGAAAGAGTGAAAGAGCGGACTCCGGCCTATTACATTCCGCGCAATCAGAATTACTGGCGGCTTTGGGTAAATCCCGAGCACATCGACTTTCAGAATCTACCGCAGAAGGTAATCGATCTATATAAGCGGAGTCTTTTGATTATTCGAACTCAGATCGATGAAGGTGGCGCGATTATTGCTGCAAACGATTTCGATATCGCGCGTTTCGCTCGAGACACATATTCTTACATGTGGCCGCGCGATGGTGCGCTTGTTGCCAATGCCCTTACTCGTGCCGGTTACAGAGATCTGGCCGAACGCTTCTTCAAGTTCTGCTGTGATGTAATCAAGGACGAAGGCTATCTCTTGCACAAGTACAATCCGGATCGCTCGCTGGCCTCGAGCTGGCATCCGTGGATAAAAGACGGCAAACCGGATCTGCCGATTCAGGAAGACGAAACGGCACTGGTGTTATGGTCTGTCTGGGAGACTTTCAAGCGGTTTCGCAATGTAGAATTCATGCGCCCACTCTTTAAGAAACTCCTGCGTCACGGCGCACAGTTCCTGATCGCACACAGAGACTCTGAGACCAAGCTGCCGCTGCCTTCTTATGATCTGTGGGAGGAGCGCTACGGAGTGCATCTCTTCACTGTCGCCAGTGTAATTGGCGGTCTAAGAGCGGCAGCCGGATTTGCCCATGCACTGGGAGAAGTGGACAACTATAAGAAGTACCTGGATACCGCCGACGAAATTCAGGCGGCGATGGTGAAGTATATGTGGAGCGAGAAAGATAAGCGCTTCTGCCGGATGGCGACTCGCACCGCTGATGGTTACAACCTCGACATGACGATCGATTCAGCCATGTATGGTCTGTTTGCCTTTGCCGGAATGTCTCCACACGATGAGAAAGTCAAGGCAACTATGAATGCCGTACACGATCGGCTTTGGGCTAAAACTGATGTCGGCGGAGTAGCTCGCTACGAAAATGATTATTACCATCAGGTGTCCAAGGACGTCTCAAACGTTCCTGGCAATCCCTGGTTTATCTGTACGCTCTGGCTCGCCCGTTACAATATCGCCGCGGCACGGACCGGAGGCAATTTGAAGGAGGCGGTCAAGCTTCTGGAATGGGTAGCAGATCATGCCCTCCCCTCCGGTGTTCTGGCTGAGCAAGTCAACCCTTACACTAACGAGCCGATGTCGGTTTCGCCGCTGACGTGGAGTCATGCCGATTTCGTGACAACCGTGCACGAGTATCTACAAAGGAATCGCCAGCTCATGGCAGACGCTGTGTTCGAGCATACGATCACACCAGTCTAAGTGACGTTCTCTCCCGGCGAATTGATTGAGTAGACAACCGTCACAGGCGGTTGTCTACTTAATCCGCAGTGAGCGCGTTGGCTCCGACGGCGAGCGTCTGCAAGTTGATAGCTCTGGTAATCGGTGTTACGAACAAAATTCCATCTCCATCTTGGTGAGTGGTGACAGCATTCGTTATGACTTCGCAGATGGTGTCCACGACATCATCGTTGGCTGCGATTTCGAATTTTACGCGCGGTTGAAGATACTCCGGTGTATTGGGCATGCTTCTTCCGGAGCCGCTCACTTGCGTCACAGTATAGCCGCTTACCTTTTGCCGTCTTAGTTGGCGTGCGAGTCGCTCCACCATGAAGGGCTGAATGATGGCTGTAATCAACTGCATTTGTTTCCTCCCATCATCTATTGACTAAGACGTTCCAGTGACTGCCCGAGCAGTTGCAGGCTGCCTTGCACGACAACATTATCTTTCGAATGCAGACCACTGAGTATTTCAACATACCCACCTATGTTGCGACCGGTTTTCACCTTGCGCTCCCTGTATTGGTTGTTCTTTTCAGCCAGATAGACGAGGTAAGTTTCTCCTACCTTTTGAACAGCTGCCTCCGGCACCATCAACGATGTAGCTGTGTCCACCGTAACGGCAAGACGCGTGAACATGCCGGGTTTGAGCCGAAGATGAGGATTGTCTATGGTCGCTCGCACTGCCAGTGTTCTGGTTTGAGAGTCGATGTGAGAGTCAATGTAGTCCAATACACCGGGGAAGCTTTCGCCCGGTAGGCTATCGACGTATACCATCACCTTCAGTCCTTTGCGCATGAAGCGTTCATCGCTCTCCAGCACATTCGCTACCAACCAGACCTTGGAGAGATCAGAGATTGAAAACAACGGCTTGGCCGATTCGACAAGTTCGCCCGGGTCTGCGTCCCGCTGAGTGACGATGCCGTCGCGCGGTGCGCTGATGTCGAACAGGAGCTCGATTGTGCGATTCTGGAGCACTCTGTCCACCAGCTCGGCAGAGATGCCGAAAAGCTGCAGCCTTTCCTTGGTGGAGATGACGAGCGCCTGCTCTTTTTCTTCGGCTGCTGATGCCTGCGCATTGGCTTGCTGTAGCTCGCTTTCCGCTTGCTCGAAATCAGCTCTGGCAGCGATTCTTTCATCCAGTAGCCGCTTTTGGCGGTCATAAACCTTTTGCGCCAGTGCAATTTTTAGCGCCGCCTGCCGTTTCTCCGATTGCAATTCCAACATCCGGGTCAGCATTTCAGCTTCAATCTGCCCGACTTCATCCGAGCGAATGCTGGCCAGTTCTTGATCTTTCTTGACCTGGTCGCCGTGCTGGACTTTCACTTCTTCAACTCGACCGGGCACTAATGAAATGACCGGAGTTGTTAAGTTGGGATTGGCTCGCACCGTTCCGGTCGCTTCAATCAGCACGGGCAAAGTTCGCACTATTACTTTGTCGGTAGAAAGTCCAATCTTTATTCTTTCCTGTTCGGTCAAACTGAGCGGGTCAGTCGGAGAAGCAACGTGGGGAGGAGGCGCCGCCGGTTGGCTGGCGGTGCATCCAGCAAGAATGAGCGGAAGCAATGCTCCTATCAGTCTTCGACTCATGCTCGGCTGACCTCCACACTGCCAGTGGAAATCGCTGTTTGCCGGTTGCCCTTGCCGGGGCTTGGGCTGAAGCGCACATACAGCGCCGGAAGTACGTAGAGAGTAAGCAATGTGCAAGAGATCAATCCGCCGATGATTACAATTGCAAACGGCTTTTGAGTCTGGGAGCCGATTTCATTGGATAGCGCGGCAGGAAGCAGCCCCATTGCGGCGATAGTCGCGGTCATGAGCACCGGCCGCATGCGAGTGAGAGACCCTTGATAGACTGCTTCCGGCACGGACAACCCTTCGTGTCTGAGCTCGTTGACGAAGGAAACTAGAAGAATACCATTCTTGACGGCCAGTCCGAAAAGAGCGATTAAACCGACTCCTGCCGATATTGAAAAATATGTGCCGGTTAAATTGAGGGCAAGCACGGCGCCGATTGCAGCCAGGGGAACCACGGAAAACATGATAACCGCGCCGCCGAGAGTTCCGCATGCAAGATAAAGGATGGTAATGATAATTACCAGCGTAACCGGCAGAGCGACAGCGAGCTGATGAGATGCTTCCCGCTGGCGTTGAAATTCGCCGGTCCACTGTACTCGATAACCTCTGGGAAGTTTGACTTCCGCCGTCACGCGACGTTGAGCATCTTCGACGGCGGTGGCTAGATCGCGACCTCTGACATTGGCTCTAATCGTCGCCATTCGAAAGCCGGCGTCGCGCCAGATTTGAGTGGCGCCGTTGACTTCTTTGAGCGTTGCCAATTGTGCGAGCGAAACGGTTGCTCCCGTTGGTGCTGCGACTAAAACGTTGTGCAGCGCCTCCTCGGTCGAGCGGAATCTGGGCGCAAGCCGCACCATTACTTGGAAGCGTTTCTCTCCGTCAATGAGCGTAGTGGCTGCGGCGCCTCCGATTGCTGTTTCGACCAGCTCCTGTAAATCGGATTCGTTCAAGCCAAAGCGAGCAGCTTCTTTACGGTTGATCTCGATGACAAATTGAGGTTGTCCCAGCAAGGGATCGACGATTACATCAACAATGCCCGGAGTCTGCGACATTAGCTTGCCTACCTGATGCCCTAGAGCCTCCAGCTGAGCCAGATCGGGACCGGCAATCTTGGCCACCAGTGAGCCCTGCACGCCGGACAGCGCTTCGTCTAGGGTGGTTTGGATGTATTGCGTGAAGTAATAGCCGACGCCTGGAATCAGTTCGAGGTCTTTTCTCATCGCTGCCACCAGCAGATCTTTCTTTTCGTGGAACTCCGGTCGCCACTCTTTAGGAGGTTTCAGATCTATGTAGTACTCTTGATCGGCAAATCTAGCCGGATCGGTACCGTCATCGGGACCACCTTCCTGCGATAGAACTTGTTTGACTTCCGGGTATGTAAGCAGCGTCTGCCGGATCTGTCGGGCAGCTTTTACGGATTCTGTAAGAGTCACACTGCCTGGCTTAACGGTCGCTCTTAACCAGATATTGCCCTCTTCCAGATGGGGGAGAAACTCACTTCCTGTCTGCATGAACAGATAACTTGCGCCGACGATGCCGGCAACCGCCACCATAATCACTGGAAACGGATGTTTGAGCGCCCATTTTAAAGTTGGTGCGTACAGCCACTTCGCGCTGACAACGATTGGACTGGGCCGCTCCTTAATTGGCTTGCCGACCAGGAAGAAAGAGCAAAGGACTGGCACCACGGCTAGTGCCAGCAGCGCGGCACCAATCAAGGCTGAAACCATTGTGGTTGCTAAAGGTCGAAACAGCTTTCCTTCTACTCCGCCGAATGTGAAGATCGGCAGAAAGGTGGCAATAATTACAATAATGCCGAAAACAATTGGTCCGCCGACCTCGCGAGATGATTCTCTCAATAGAAAAAGACGTTCTGTCGGGGTCATGTCCTGACCCTCGTCCGAAAGCCGGCGAATAATGTTTTCCGTCATGACGACTGCGCTGTCGACCAAAATGCCAAAGTCAATCGCACCTAAGCTGAGTAGATTGGCCGGCACGTTGAACATGCACAATGTAATGAAGGCTACCAACATCGACAGCGGTATGACGCAGGCGGTAATCAGTGCCGACTTTATGTCCACCAGAAAAATTGCCAGCAGGACCAGAACTAACGTAATTCCAATTGCAACGTTGGTTCCGACTGTGCTGAGGGTCTGCTTGATCAGCCATTCGCGATCGTAAAGAGGATGCAGAGAGACTCCCGGTGGAAGGCGAGAGATGATTTCAGGCAGGCGCTCCTTTACAGCTTTGAGCACTGCGGAGGGATTCTCTCCGCGCCTAAGCAGCACGATGCCCTCGACGATATCGTCCTGATTGTCCTTGCCAACTTGGCCGCGTCTGACCATTTCACCGATCGATACGTCCGCGACGTCTCTGACACGAATCGGCAAACCGCTTTTACCAGTTGAGATAACAACATCTCTTAGGTCTTCTTCATTCCTCAATAATCCGATCTGCCTAACTATCAAAGCGTTGCCGTAATGCTCGAGAAATCCGCCGCCGGTAGAGGCGTTGGATTTCGAGACCGCTTCAAAAACCTGTTTCAGAGTGATGTCGCGCGCTCTAATCTTGAGTGGATCGACGTCGACTTGAAATGTCTTGGTCTTGCCGCCTTCGCTGATTATTCCTATCACGCCTGGAATTTGGCGAAACAGCTTTTCGAGATCCCACTGCTGAATAGCACGCAAGCCCATCGAAGAATAATATGGGCTGGAAAGCGAGTAACGGTAAATTTCTCTCAGCGAGCCGACATCGGGTTCCAGCTCTGGCTGACAATCTGGTGGCAGATCGGCCTCCTGGATGCGTTCGAGCACTTGCTGCCGCGCCAGAGTCGTCTGAGTGGAATCCGTAAAAGTTGAGATGACCACCGACAGTCCATATAGAGAAAGTGAGCGCAGCGCTGTTTGACCGGGAATTCCGTTCAATTCCTTTTCCAAAGGAATTGTTACCAGTCGTTCAATTTCTTCGGCTCCTTTGCCGGGAACCAGTGTAATGATCCTGACTTGCGGGTTGGCCAATTCCGGATAAGCTTCGATCGGCAGGACTTGCCAGGCTACCAAGCCGGCAATGATTAAGAGCAGAACTGACAGCAGTGTTAAATAGCGCCCTTTCAGCGCTGCGGTGATGAATCTGTCGATTAATCCGTACATTGTAA
>CAZSNX010000194.1:0-7956 GCA_964607945.1 uncultured Candidatus Obscuribacterales bacterium | reverse complement strand
CGCAGGCGCACTCTCAGTTTCGGCAGTAGGCGCCTCCTGCCTTTGTTGAGCCGGTCTTTCCCCTACCCACCGGCTCAACACTGCCGCGAGCTGATCAGCCGTGACCGGTTTGCTCAGGTAATCATCCATGCCGGACTCGATACAACGCTGGCGGTCTGAGGGCAAGGCATGTGCAGTCAAGGCGATGATCGGAGTGCGCCTGGAACTCCCGCGCTCCATTTCTCGAATTGCCTTGGTTGCTTCAAAGCCGTCCATTACCGGCATCTGGCAGTCCATAAATACAAGGAGATACTGATTGTCCCTCATCGCGTCTATCACTTCTTGTCCATTATGAACACAGTGCGCCGGATATCCCAGCTCCTTCAGCAGCAACAACGCAACCTTCTGATTGGTGGCGTTATCCTCAGCCACTAATACAAGGCAACTAGTCACCGCCGCTAAATGCTCAGCCTGCTGAAATTCTCTCAAGCCTGCTCCAGCAGCAGGCGCCGGTTCTGCCGGCATGGCTTGAGAGCCCGAGACATCCTTGTCGCTCAACGAACTTTCAGCATTTATCAACGGCAGAGTAAACCAAAAGGTGGACCCCTTGCCAAATTCGCTCTCCACCCCGAGCTGGCCTCCCATTAATTCAACCAGACGTTTGGAGATCGACAAACCGAGCCCGGTTCCTCCATACTTGCGCGTGACCGAACCGTCGGCTTGCGTAAACGGCTGAAAGAGATGCTTGATTTGCTCATCGTCTATGCCGATTCCGGTATCAATCACTGAAAAGCGGATCCCGGCAGCTCCATCGGCAGCCGGCAGATGGCTGACATGCACTATCACCTCACCGTGCTCGGTGAATTTCACACCGTTGCCGGCCAGATTTAGCAGCACCTGACGAATCCGCACGGGATCGCCGCTCATCGTGGACGGTACATCCGTATCAACGGCGATCGACAGAGCAAGTCCCTTAGCGCGGGCTTCACCGCTCAATAACTCGGCAATACCGGAGACGACGGAATTGATATCGAAGACGATGTTCTCCAGTCTCAACTTGCCGGCTTCAATCTTGGAATAGTCCAGAATGTCACTGATCAAGTCGAGTAAGGCATCGGCCGACTTATGAATTATGGTGGCATACTCCCGCTGTTCGTCTGCAAGAGGCGTTCGCAACAACAGGTCGCTCATTGCAATCACGGCATTCATCGGCGTTCTGATCTCATGACTTATGTTTGCCAAAAACTCCGCCTTTATCCTGGCCGCCTGCAAAGCTTGATCCCTGGCGAGAGCAAGATCTTCGGCAGCTGCACGCAATTTTCTTTGCACATGATAAATGCAATAAATCAGCGCTCCATAGAGCAAGATCAAAACAAGCCCAAAGTCTTTGAGCAGTTTATTTCTCTTGTTGTATGTCTCCGTATCCTGCCTGAGCTTGGTCCTGGCGATTTCTGCCTGACTGGAGTTCAACCCCTCCTTCATCTCCAGCATCTGTTCTACTTCGTAAGACTGGAAGTGGAACGAATAGGAGCAGCAAACCACAATACAAGCGCTCACGAAAATAACGCACAACAGCGGAAGAAGAAGAGTTGCTATCGACCACTTTCTCATCGAGCACCTCTTACGCTCAAATTCAATCAAACCTTCAGGGAAGCGGTTCCGCTTTTAGCTCGACCGCAAAAGGCGGCTTAACCGCAACCGGAACATTTGGAGGAGCGGCAGTGAACACCTGGCTCGTGCCCTTCACTTTCTGACGAACTCCCTCACCGGCTAACAAACCACTGGTAGCAGCTTGGCCGACACCTCTTGTCCAACTGCTTGAATCACCGATGATGTAGAGATTCGGCACGGTCGTCTCCATCGTTTTGGAAACCGAGATGGAGTCGGGATAACTCTTACATTCCGGCGCGTAGAGCAGAGTCGAATCATCCGAAACACCGGGACAGATCTTATTCAACGCATCCAGATATTCAATGATGCCTTCTAAAATGCGGTGCGGATATGCCAGCGAAATGTCACCACATTCCGCCTCTAGAGTCGGTTTGACCAAGTTGTTCTGCAGAGACTTGGTGCGCCTGCCGGCTCTGAGATCTCCCAAACGCTGTATCAACGGTCCGCCGCCTGCCAGCATGTTAGCTACCCTGGCGATCGTTTGCGAGTACAGCTGCGGGTCTTTGAAAGGTCGTGTAAATGTCTTTGAAACAAGCACCGCGAAGTTGTTGTTTTCGGATTTCTCGAACATCTTCGAGTGACCGTTCACCAGCACATAATCGCGGTGATTCTCCGGCGTCACGAAACCACGAGGATTGGAGCAGAAGTTGCGAACAACATCGTTATGACGATGACTGCGGTAATAAAGCTTAGGCTCGTAAAAGCGCCGGTCGACCTCTTCTGTGAAATAGCAGCTCGTCTCGACTCTCACTCCGATATCAACTTGTCCAGGATGGACATCGAGTGCTTTATAAAACTCTTGTTGGGTTAACCAGTGAGCACCGCCACGACCAACTGATACCACGCAGATGTCGAAAACTTCTTCTGTTTCGTGGCCGGGCTTGCGATAGTGATCGTATCTTACCGAAAACTGCTCTCCGCGCCGAGCAACGGACAGCACCTTTGTGTCCCAGTGAAACACTATGTTCGGTCCTTTTTCGATTATCTCGCTCAAGATGCTGGTATTGATTGCCGGAGCATTGTCAGAACCGCAATGCAGAAGCTCTTGATAGTGATAAGTCATGCCGGCCAGCGTCGCCCGCTTTTTGATCCAATTGAGATCATCTTCATTCGGCTTCACCACTGGAATTTCGACCGGCGCATGTTTCAAGATTGTCGCCCGCACAGTATCCAGCCGCTTTTGCAGCTCGCTTTCACCGATTAAATCGTAGAGCCTTCCGCCGATCACTGAAGAAGCCGACAAGATTACCTTAAAGTCATTCCAGCTTCCGGCTGACTGACCGGGCGCACAATAGCTACAGGCCTTCGGTGGACAGACATCCAGCTTACCTTGATCGATCGGGCAGGCGTAACGTTTGGAGTAGACCGGTCCAACATCGAAGACGTGAACCTCTACGTCCGCTCCTGCCAACTCTTTGAGCGCAAAGAGACCGGACGCTCCAAGTCCAACCAGTGCCAGTTTTTGCATTAGCCTCGAAGCCCTCTGGTAACCGCCAATTCCAACCGGCAAATTTCGCTCTTGCAATTCAGTAGCAAAAGGCGCTCTCCCGTCTCCGCCGCCCTCCAGCGGAAAGGTCTAGCTTGAGATATTACCACCTTGCCGGCAGGTTGCAAAGCGAAGTTATCAAGCATGAACAGTCCCTCCACAGAAAACACCAGCCTGAACACCTTCGTGGCGACTATCCAACTGTTCGAGCTTACTCAACAAAGACCGCCGGTCTCTTCTTGTCGAGTGCTTCAAGCATCGTTGAAATCTGTTCGCTCAAATCGTCGGTAACCTTTTGAAGCCCCGACTTGCGAGCTGCTTTGTAATCGGCGTAGAGAGGCAATAAATCGATCGGTCTGCCCACGTCGATATAAACTTTTCGTGCCCCTTTCACAGTTCGCTTTCCAAATACTTCCATCTCGAAACGATCCAGCACCTCGGCAAACCGTTCTTGGGTTAAATGTTCCCTTAAATAGCCATCATAGATGGCAATAAAGGTGACGACTCTATCGAGATCTCGATAAAACCCTTTGATCTTCTTGGTTTTCTCGTCGTGCAGTTTCCTTTGATAGGCTGTGCATTCCTCTTCGCTGTTGTCGTAAATGTAATCATCCAGAGCGTTTCTCAGTATCCGGACATATTCGAGCTGAGACTGGCCCAGCGGCAATTCGATTTGCAGAAAGCTGGCGATGTTTTTCAAAATCGCCAACCGGAGTGCAATGATTCGATCGTTGCGCGAGGCGTCTGGGGAGGACTTCACGTTGTACTCGTGCTCCAACGTACTCAACAACACGTCCGAGATCGCGCTTAGCCGCTTGTAGAGCGCTTCACGGGCGTGGCTCGGCAAGCCCATCCGTTCTTCTATCTTGTACAACGACCGTTCGAGTTCGTCGTGTATGTTGTCTCGATAAGTGTACTTGAGCGCCAACGGAACAATGAAGACGGGCTCCAATTGCTGTTTTTTCGCCAATTCATCGACCGCCCAGAATGCCATCTGTGGAACACCGGTTTCCAGGTGCAGCAAAGTATCGTTCTGCCTCGACACCTCTCCTTCCGGAAAGATCACGAGCTTCTTCTTATTTGCTGCAATCAAGCTCTTAGTCATCTTGAAAGATTCGCGGTCTACCGCTCCGCGCACCACCGAATAGCAGCCGAGCTTTTGCAGCCAGAACCCGCGCCAGCCGTGATCCCATTCAAAGATCTCGCGAGCGGCCAGAAAATTGAAATCTTGTCCAACCAGGCTGGAAAAGGCAAACATAACCTCCGGGTCATCATGATTGGCATGATTGGGGCAGATTACTGTCCTGAGCCCGTTGAGCGACTTGAATCGCTCCAACCCGTCTCCTACTACTTCGATGCTGGTGTCATGAAGCGGTACCTTCATGATTGCAGGCAGCAAGAGCTTAACCAGCGAAATTACGAAAGGGGAATCCTTAGGTGGTTTGAAATCCAGCAATGCGCTTACTCAAAGTTGGCGGGGGGAACGCCCGGATGCCTCTTGCAGATCTCTTTCCATCAGTTGCTGTAGACCGACGAATTCGAAGCCCAAGCCCCGGCCCTTACATATTATTTCCTTGGCAGCCAAAATTGTTTGACTGCCAATCAAGCCTATCTCATGTAGCACAACCAGCGAGCGAGTACTCAATCGGCGCATCACCCGATCAACTACCCTTCTAGCGCCGGGCGCTTCCCAATCCACCGGTACCGGGCCCCAATAAACCGGTGTCATCGACCTCTCTCTCAAACAGTCAGCAGCGCGGCTGTCAATTATGCCGTAGGGTGGACGAAAGAATTCCACCGCTTTACCGGTAATGGAGGCTAAATGGCCATTTGTTTGGTCTATCTCCTGTTCGAGCACGCGCGTGGGCAGAAGCGGCATAAATCTGTGGCTGAGGCTGTGATTACCGACTGTGTGCCCAGCGGCTGCAATTTGCTCCACCAGATTCTCGTGACGTAGCGCCTGAGAGCCTATCAGGAAAAATGTAGCCTTAATTCCATGCTCAGCAAGTGTTTCAAGCAAGCCCGGTGTAGTTTCCGGATGCGGGCCGTCATCGAAAGTCAAGCAGACTTGTCCGGATTGAGAACCAGGCTTAAACGGCCCGCCCCAGTAACCCGGCGGTAGGATGCGGCGACCGATCTCCGTTAGTCGGTCCATTTTCCACAGGCAGAATTCGTCCAGCAAGTCGCCGGGTTTCGATGCAATCGGATAGCTCTGTTTCACTGGTCTTAATTCCCCTTGGCACCCATTTTGTCAGCGGCTCGCCCGTAAAGAGCCTATTGATATCGGCTTGACCACCCAGACAATAACGCAGCTGGCAAACTTCCCTTTCCAACCTGACTGTTAGCGACCTTACCCCAATATTACTTTGATCCTTGCACTCTCGCTCAAAGGGCTCCAGGTCGATGGCGGCTCCGATCATTATCTTGGCGGTCTTCAAATCGTCTCGATAGGCAACCGCCATCGGTATTACCGGTAATCGCTGTCCCATTAACGAGCAGTTGAGCGCCATGCGAGCTGCACCGTTCTTGAAAGGATGGGTAGCGCCGTCTTTAAATATGTTTCCTTCCGGAAACACAACCACCCCTTCTCCCTTTTTCACCTGCTTGTAAAAGAAGTCGAGCAAGTTAAATCGAGGATTGGCCGGAAACGCCCCCATCGAACGAAGCACTGTACCTTGAAAGCCCTTAAGCTCATTCGGCGAGACCAGATAATTTGCCGGTCTGGCAATTAAACTCTGTACCAAAAGCCCGTCCCAACGAGAAACATGATTGCTGACGAGCAAGAATGGACCGTTGCTAGGAATATGGTGGCGCCCGACAATCTCCACCTGGCGAAACTTCAAACCAAGCACTATTCGATTGATCGGTCCCCAGAACATCTGGCTGAAGATACCCTTTTTGTCATTAAGACTTTTCTTTCCATTCATCTGTGTTCACCTTTTTATTGCCGGCCGAATCGCTTCAGCTGCTTACAAGTTAAGGCGCACAAAGCTCCAGCGGAATCAGCTATATGACAGTTCAGATTCCGTCACTTCAAAAACAGACACCACTTGCGATGGCACTATGAGCAAGCAAATTCACGGCGAACCCGAAAGTTGCCTGGTCAGCCTGCAAATCGCGGACTGGAAAAGTTGAATCATCGACAGAGCTGTCTGGAACGCTGCTCAATCAGGGCGCAGCATTTAGGGGCTCGGTTATCTTTGCGGTTGATTGAATCAAGCGGTAAATGATTCTTCTGGTCTGATCGCCGACTTCCGCGCCGCGCCGGTGAGCGATTGACTCGATCGCCGAAGCAAACGCGTAGAAACGGTCGATCGGCATATGTGTGGCCTTAGGGTGAGGCAGCAGACTGCGCATATACCCTCTGAGATTTTCCGTCTCCTTCTCGTTGAGCGGCTGAACGACCTCGAGAAGCGGGCGAAGCGCTTTGATTGGAACCAGCGGAGTTTGATAGCTAATCACATTGCGAGACAGGGCACGGTGAATCAATGTGCAATGCGGCAGCGGAGCCTGTTTGTCTCCCTCGGCACCCGGCACGGCTGTCAGATAATCCCGACTCTTGGGAAAGTCGAACATTACTTGCAAGAGCACATCGGCCCGTCCGGATTCCGGGAAGTAAAGCGGCAACAAGCCGTAGATAAACGGTCTGGCCTGGCATTTATCCACATCTTTGGATGCCTGCAGCAAAGAGCCTGACAAACTTGCCGCGCGAACTATAAGAGCCTTGTCGTTAATCCGACTGATCCGCCCCGGAGCGAAGTTGACTTCCTTAATCGAATATTCCTGACACAAAAGCACGTCCAGGACGTTATCCCCGACGATTGCCCCAAACTCCGCGGTAGCGGCTTTGCCGGATACGAAATAGATTGCCACTTCCGGAATGTGGCGCCCAAAAGAAACGCTCAATATTCCTGTCACCTTCTCGAGGCTCAGGAATTGCATCACATTGAAGATGGTACCTTCTCGAACTGATGTGATGTGAAAGTTGATACCCACGTGAGGACCCACTCCGCGCGCCGGACCCCGCGACTGTCTCAATTATATATACCCAGGCGCCTTTCTCCATCTTTATCTCCATGGCGATTGCGCTTTGCTTGACCGGTTTTGCTCAAGTCGGCCAATCCGGCTGTGACTTAATCGCCCCACCGTTTCGAAACCCGGCGATTGACGTCGCGGTAGAACCTTTTGATTGAACCGAATCAGCTCAACTGTCCGGCAGCTTCTCGCTCGATTAGAGCCTGACGAACTTCCGTTCGGTCGTCGAACGGAATTGTGCGATCCGCCAGTATCTGATAGTTTTCGTGTCCCTTTCCGGCCACAACAATCACGTCCAATTCGCTGGCATCTTTGATCGCCAGGCGGATAGCAGTTGCTCTGTCCGGTTCGACGTGTACGTTTCGCGTGCGTTTGATGCCGGCAAGAATATCAGCGATGATGGCTTGAGGATCTTCCGAACGCGGATTATCTGACGTAACTACCACTTCGTCACAAATTGATTCGGCGATCTCGCCCATTTGCGGGCGCTTAGAGGAGTCACGATCGCCACCACAGCCGAAGACGCCGATTAACTTCCCACCAGCAGGAACAAGATTGCGCGCTGTCTTCAAGACATTGTCCAGTCCGTCGGGGGTGTGTGCATAGTCCACGATAACCAGCGGCTCTTTACCGCCGTTGGATGAGACTGCTTCGAAACGACCGGAGACTCCGGGAAACTGCTCGAGCGCAGCGACGCAAGCTTCCAGGCTGATTCCTTCTGCAAGACAGATTAGCAGCGCAGCCATTGTGTTATAGACATTGAAGCGGCCGGCTAGTTTCAGTTT
>CAZSNX010000193.1:0-7978 GCA_964607945.1 uncultured Candidatus Obscuribacterales bacterium | reverse complement strand
CGTGCCGGTCAGGCTCCGCTCCGTTTGCCTGCTGCTGCCAAGCAGACAGGACCGAAAGGTGGCGCTAAGTCTTACTTCTTCGGTAAGAACAGAGGCACAACAACCGCAGTCTGCGTGACGCCGATGGCCCACCGCCTTTTGGACGAGCAAGTCGCTGCTTCTCGCATGAGTCGCGGTGACTACATCGAGTTCCTTCTTCGTGAGAAGGCAGGTCTGCTCGACGATCATTTAAAGACAGCGCTGCAACAAGCGATGCAGCAAGCTCCGGTAGCACAGGTAGTACCGCAACAACCGACCTATACCCCTGTAGTTCAACCACAGGCGGAAGTAGTGGTTGCTCCGGCACCGCCGGTAACTAGCGACTGGTCCTCGGGATCCAGCTTCTAGTCAGCAGCTGCTGCAATCGTTACCCTCCTTTTGAACAAATGAGCCTCGGCTTCGGCCGAGGCTCATTTGTTCCGTTTGCAGCATCAAGAGCTGGGTCTAAATCAATCACTCCCAAGCCTCGGATTTGATCGACTGCATATCAGCTAGGCAGCGTCTAAATGCGCTGATAAAGATCTTTTGGATAGCTCGCTTGAACGAAACGATTTCCAATAGACCTTGATTGAATATGCGCCACTGCCGATTATCTGGCGTGAATACTATGCCAGCCTGCCCGCTGTAATTCGCGCCGCTAGTCTTCCCGAGCTGCAATCGATGGATATGCGTCGCATCTCCATCGGGCCGCACATCGATATGCGATATATGGCGAATGGATATTTATTCATCTCCGCACGTCAGCGAGGGAGGTCATAGCCGGCGCGTCCGCAGGCGGTGTCGCCTGACCGGCCAACATCTGCTCTTGTACTCTTGCTCTTTGGGCTGCATATGACAGTACAGCTTCGAGCTGACTCAGATAGTTGGCGATGTATTGGGCTCGAAACCCACGTTCGATAAACGCCTCTAGTCGCAGCCAATCTTTCACCGTGCTGTGAAGCCCGGCAACAGCTTTCTCGACAGTATCAATCTCGCTGGCCGAGGAATCGTCCTTTAACTTATGGAGATCGCGCTGGATAGTCATGATCTGCGAAAGGATGTCATTAGTGCTCGCTTGGTCAGACAATATGTGTTTTTGCGGATCCTGCAGATAGCGATTGACCAAGGCGGCAAAATCATCAATTAGTATTCTGCCCGCCCGCATTGGATTGGATTGTGGTGTCATCAACGCCTGTCGGCGATAAGGACCGATCTTTAATAGCCCGAGTTTGCTGTCGTCAAGATGGGCCACCGCAAACATTGTGGTTCCCAGAGTGCCGATCGCCCGCGAGGCATCCAGCTGCTCGACCAAGCCGGCGGTGTCCAGCTGACGGATGGATAATCCCGGGAAGACTAATGATTTATCTGCTGATGCTTCTCTTACCGAACCAGCCTTAATTTGAAGGTCACCAGGGGTGGTGACATATGTCATCGGATTAACCGTGTCGATCCAACCATTTGCTACCCAGGTTTCCCATTCTTGCTGAATAGCGCTGAGCCGCCAGCGAACAGGTAGAGCGTAGACTGCAGCAGAAATTCGAAAGCCCGGCTTCATTCTCTTGAGAGTTGTAGATACATCGCGCACAAAGTCGCTTACCTGTTGAATCTTCCAAGCTTGCCACAGTTGTCTGGTAGTGTCGTCAAGCTTGTCGAGCGAAAGCCCGGTTTGCTTCTCGAATCGTGTGCGTCCAACCCAGTCGTAGCCCATCTCCGTTCCCTTGCCATTAAACGGATACCGAATATAGTCGTACTGGATGCCATCAACGTTGTAGTTTTGAACGACCTCCATGATCAAGTCTTTGCAATACTGTTTGGCCTCCGGGTTAGCTGGATCCAGCCAGAATTCCGGTTGATGCGGCGGCAGGAAAGATCCGTTCACGGATGCTAATGCCCAGGTGTAATCGTGTGTGGACAAAACCGGTCCGGGATAATCGGGATCGCGGCCGACGATTGGATTGTGTTTGATATTACCGACCGCAAAAATCCACAACCAGGAATGCAGCTCGATTCCTCGCTTGTGTGCTTCTCTGACTGCCACGCCCAGCGGATCCCAACCAACAGTATCCGGGTTCTGTACAGTGAGCTTGCTGGGAAACATCGCAAAGCCAGCATTGTTGGTCTCGAAGTAAACCGTATTGACACCGGCTTTCTTGAGTTTGTCGAAAAGTTCTGCCATTCCGGCCGGATTCTTGGTGGAGATGATTGTGCCACGGTCCAGCCATACGCATCTGCCTTCAACCGGGCGCACAGGCATAGATTGGGCGAAGGCCAGCGCAAAGTCACGCCGAGCTTGCTTCAACTCCTCATCGGCCTGATAAAACTGCCGATTGTGATAGGCAGTGTTGAATGACTTGACATGGGCCACACCTGAATCATAGTTCTGCTGGATCACCTTAAAAGGTACCGCCAGATCGGCTTGTTTGGCGGTCTTGATTGCCTCATCCGTCTGCTTGGTCAGCACTTCCAAATCCTGCTGAATCGTTTGATAGTCAGCAAAACTGATCTGCACTGCCGCCTGTTGGGTCACCCCGGGCGAAAGCTCTTCCATGGCGGTAGAAAGCAGAGAAGCATTGGTGGATATCTCTCCTTGCATGCCGGGAGCCCATCCGAAGTAAATCATGTCCTTTTGCTTGACGATAGCTGCTCCGACTTCCTTACCGCTGGGATCTATCCATTTTGCCGCAGCAGTTGCACCGGGCTTCACGGTAACGTCTGCGAAGATCGTGCCGATGGCGAAATCTTGCTTAATTGGAAGCGGCTCACGCTGCCATGCCAGGCTGTCTCCTTCCGTCATAGAACTATGCTTAAGTACTTCAACTCCGCCCTGCGATATGACGGCCTGAGCAGCCTGACTCGGCATGCCACCACCATCGGTTAGCAGAACTTTGCCACCGGACTTGGTGTACTCGCTTACGGCAAACACCAGCTCCGGAGGCAGATCAAGGAGCATCGGGATGATCACTACCTTATAGCCGGCGAGCTTCGCCTTTCCGCCGGCGAAATCGCCGTCAGCCAACAAGTCATATCGAACATTTGCCGACTCAAGAGTTTGCTTAAACGAATTCCAGTCTTCGTCCCAATTTCCAAGGTGCTGATCATGATATGCAGCACCATTCCTTTCGCTCTTGATCACCGCCAGCGGTGAGGCTGCGAATACAGGCGATATACAACTGATTAACAATGCTATGACAAACGAGCCTTTTAAGGCAATGCACGACTTCAGCACCATTTAACCCTCGAGCTATCCGGTTATCTAACGTTTTTGACCAATCGATCGAGTTGCCGCTTGGTCTCGCGCTTCGCAATCGACTCTCTTTTGTCGTAGAGATGCTTACCGCGCGCCAGAGCCAAGTCAACTTTAACCCAGTTTCGCTTGAAAAACATCTTCAGCGGAACCAGAGTTAATCCCTTTTCCTGCATGCGCGCTTTGATCTTGGAGATCTCTCGCCGGTGCATGAGCAGCCTGCGCTTGCGGATTGGGTCATGATTGAAACGATTGCCGTGGTCGTATGGCGAGATATGGCAGTTGAACAGCCATAGCTCTCCACTGTCGATGCGCGCGAAGCTGTCTTGTAGGTTCGCCTTCCCTTGCCGCATCGACTTCACTTCCGTTCCAGCCAACTCGATGCCAGCTTCAAAGAACTCCAACAATTCGTAGTTGTGCCTGGCGCGGCGATTCTCGGCGATCACCTTGATCGCCGGTTTCTCCTTTTCCTTCTTCGTCTCTTTGCTTTTCGGTCCTTTAGTCATCGCTTTGATTCATTTAAAAGCTCTCTTCATTCGTATTATTGTAGACGCACCGTGAAACTGGCGGTTCCTATGGTAAACCAGCGTAAGATAGCCGCTGCGCTTGAGTATGGTCTAAAATTGTAAAGGGCTATTTTACTGCCGCCCGGGTAGTGCGTCCGCTCAGTAAATCTTCAATGGAGCCGAACTTTGCGTCGCGAAGACCATCCGTTTAAGCCAGGGGAAAGGTCTCTTATAAAGATCGAGCCTTTGTTCGCGACCGACTATGCTCAAGCACGGGCGTTGTTGCGATTCGATTCCGAGTCGACACCGCTGGAGCGCGATTGCAGCTCCAGAGCGCTTTTCTTCCGGGGCTTGGCCTTCTGGCAACATTGGTTGCCTTGCCAGCTGCACGTTGCTCCCTCAGTGTACGTGGCTAAAGAAGACGGTGTTCTCTTGGGCCTTATCGTGTTGCGCAGCGTTGGCAAAACGAAACTCTGCTGGCAGATAGATCATTTGATAGTTCATCCGCATCACCGCGGGCGGGGAATCGCCCAAGAACTGCTACGATACGCATTTGCCTTATTTGGCAGCCAGGGGGCGAGTCACTTCATTACGGAAGTTTCAGACCTCAACTCAGCAGGTTTGCAACTCTATGGCTCTTGCGGCTTTCGTCGCTGCGCCAAAGTCACCCATTACCAACTTGAATTTACGCCTGAGCCGGAGGATTCAGCAGTCGAAGAGACCTGGAGGCAATTCAGGCTGGCTAAACCTGCCGATCGCCAAGCACTCTTTCAGCTTCATCAAGAGGCGCTGCCGGCTGACATCCGACTTGTCATGAACTATTGCGCCGAAGATTTTACGGTTTCGGAGTTTCGGCTCGAATGCTCCGAAGCGCTGCGGCGGCGAGTGATGCGCAAGCAGGGCTGGTATGTCGTAGCGGAGGATGTCGAGCGGCGTGTATTGACGTGTGCCGCCAAAGTCTATGCGCACGATCCCGGAGACTTTCATCTGGAGATGGCAATTCATCCAGGATGGTCAGATCTTGCTTACGGCATGGTTGGCTATTGCGTCAGCGAATTGAAAAGAATGGGCGATCCCGGTCGACTTTCGGTAAAAGCATTCGACTACCAGACAAATCTCGGGCAAATCTTGAAAGACCATTCAATGACCAGAGTAGGAGAATTTTGTTTTCTGGCTAGAGAGCATTGGGTGCGCGCAAAAAACTCGAACAAGTTGAAGCTGGACAGACAATTGGGACTCCCTTCCTTGCCGAACCCGGCAGTCAATCTCCCACGCATATTTAACGAGCGTCCGCGGTACGAGTAAAGTCTGATTTGCCCAGATTAGTTGGGCACCGCCCTCTGAACTTAAATTACGTACATTTACTGGTTTCAATATGAAGTAATTGCAAAAACTCCAGCAGGTAGCCGGCCAGATCTGCTATTTTGATAATCTGCTTGGGGTGCTCGCCCCCGGCCTCTCTCGCACGTTGACAGTGCGGGCGAGAAACGGATAAAATCCCAAATTCGTCCCATTTTCACCATTCGATCTCAGGAGCTAATCGGTGCCAACCATCAATCAAATGATTCGCCGCGAGCGCCAGAAAGTGACCTACAAGACCAAGTCACCGGCATTGAAAAGCTGCCCGCAGCGGCGCGGGGTCTGCACTCAGGTCAAGACCACCACGCCTAAGAAGCCAAATTCGGCGCTAAGAAAGATCGCTCGGGTTCGCCTGACCAACGGCATTGAAATTACTGCGTACATTCCAGGAGTCGGTCACAACCTCCAAGAGCACTCTGTCGTGCTTGTTCGGGGTGGTCGCGTCAAAGATCTTCCCGGTGTTCGTTATCACATTGTTCGCGGAGCGCTTGACACTGCCGGTGTCAAGGACCGCATGCAGTCACGTTCCAAGTACGGTGCTAAGAGGCCTAAAGCGGCCCCGGCTAAAAAGTAAGGTTGAGTATCCATGCCAAGAAGAGCAGTTATTGCCAAAAGAGTTCCCCCGGCCGATCCGGTTCATAACAGCCAGCTAATCCAGCGCTTCGTGCACCGGATGATGCAGCGCGGTAAGAAGAGCACTGCCCAGTGCCTCCTTTATGATGCGCTCCAACTGGTGAAAGAGCGTTCCAAACAAGAACCGATGGATGTTTTCAACAAGGCCGTCAAAAACGTCACTCCGCTTGTCGAAGTGAAAGCGCGCCGGGTGGGTGGCTCCACTTATCAGGTGCCGGTTGAAGTCAAGCAACAGCGCGGCGTAGCCCTGGCTACAGCCTGGATTATCACCAACAGTCGAAAGAGAGCCGGCAGAACATTTGCTGAGCGGCTTTCCGCCGAGCTGATTGATGCGTCCGCAGGCACGGGAGCCTCGGTGCGCAAGCGGGATGAAACGCACAAGATGGCAGAAGCCAACAAGGCCTTCGCTCATTACCGCTATTAGGCAGCCTTGATCTGTTGGTCGGCAGTTGTTGGCGATGCCTGCCGCAGCCGACAACAGTCATCTGGGAGCTGTAACTCGGCTCCCAGCCCGGCAGACGGCAAAAATTGTCTTTTGCGGGTTAAATCCAGTCGAGTCGGATAAAATTACCCGGCGAATTATCATCTTCACTGGGCACATTATCGACTGGGGACATATGACAAGTTTGAAGATTCTTCTCAATTTGTCGTTTTTCCTACTATTGCGCGCCATTAGTTAGCCTTTCTCATGCTACTTTTCATCCTGAAAACCTCGCCATCTGGAGACCCAAGTGACTGTGTCAGCAACTTCCACCGACGAAAAAGAAAAAGTGAGCGGCGAAAAGCCGAATTCAACCGACAGGCACCCCTCAGATAGGAAACCTACAGTGACTAGGACCGTAAGCCTTAATGACATCCGCAACATGGGTATCGCTGCCCACATTGACGCCGGTAAAACGACGACGACCGAACGTATCCTCTTCTATTCAGGGCTAATTCACCGGATGGGCGAGGTACACGAAGGAACCTCCGTAACCGACTGGATGGAGCAAGAAAAGGAGCGGGGCATAACTATCACTGCCGCGGCTATCTCCAGTCAGTGGAAAGGCAAGCATATAAACTTGATCGACACACCCGGGCACGTCGATTTTACAGTTGAAGTAGAGCGCTCCATGCGCGTTTTGGACGGCGTAGTGATCGTGCTTTGTGCAGTCGCCGGCGTTCAGCCTCAGACCGGCACGGTTTGGAAGCAAGCTAATCGTTACGAAGTACCCAGAATGGTCCTGGTCAATAAGATGGACCGCAACGGCGCTGATTTCTTCCGGGTGGTCAAGCAAGTCAAAGAGCAATTGCCTGGAATGCATCACACCTGGGCGAATGCTTATCCGATTCAATTGCCGATTGGCGCCGAAGCTAATTTCACTGGCGTAATCGATCTTCTGCCGGGCAAGGCTTATCTGTATGAAGAAGACGATCCGCTCGGCCGCAATATTCGCGAAGTATCGATTCCCAGCGAATATGCAGAGCAAGCTGAAATGTATCGCAAGCAGCTCGAAGAAGCGATCGTCGAGACCGATGATGCTTTGATGACTAAGTATCTCGAAGGCGAAAAGATTACGGTCGAAGAATTGCAAGCTGCGCTCAGAAGAGCGGTCTGTCACAACCAGATCATTCCGATCCTTTGCGGTTCGGCCTTTAAGAACAAGGGCGTTCAGTTGATGCTCGATGCCATCGTAGACTATCTGCCTTCACCGGTGGACAAGACTTCGATTAAAGGCATACTGCCTGACGGTCAAGAAGCGATTCGCCGTTGTGACGACGATGAGCCTCTCTCCATTCTCGCTTTCAAAGTAATGACCGACCCGTTCGTCGGAAAATTGACCTTCTTGCGAGTGTACAGCGGAAGGTTGGCGGCCGGCTCTTATGTGCTTAACAGCACAAAAGGAAAGCGCGAGCGCATTAGCCGTCTGGTCAAATTGCAGGCGGACCAACGCACCGACGTGCAAGAGGCATTCGCCGGCGACATCGTGGCTGCCGTTGGTTTGAAAGATACGACTACCGGAGATACGCTTTGCGACGACAATGCGCCGATTATTCTGGAGTCGATGAAGTTTCCGGATCCGGTTATCTCGGTTGCGATCGAACCGAAAACGAAAGCTGACTCCGACAAGCTCGGTATGTCACTGGCCAGATTGGCTGAAGAAGATCCGACTTTCAAGGTCAGGGTCGACCATGAAACAGGCCAGACAATCATCGCCGGTATGGGCGAATTGCACCT
>CAZSNX010000192.1:0-7982 GCA_964607945.1 uncultured Candidatus Obscuribacterales bacterium | reverse complement strand
CCGAAGAGCTTTATCAAAAGGCGCTGGCAATCTATGAAAAGGCGTTCGGCAAGCTTCATCCGCATGTTGCGATGAACCTGACCGGCTTGGCGGATCTCTATCGAATTCAAGGACGATACAAGGATGCAGAGCCGCTTTACGAGCAATCGCTCGAGATTTACTTGAAAGTCTATGGCTCTGAGCACCGCACGGTTGCGCTCGCCTTGAATAATCTGGCCGGTCTTTACTTTAATGAGGGTAAATACGGGCAGTCCGAGCGAATGTACATTCGTGCTCTCGAGCTCTACGAAAAGGTACAGGGACCGGATCACCCGGCAGTGGCGACGATCGTCAATAATTTGGCCGTTGTTCTCTACAAGGAAGGCAAATTCAAGGAAGCCGAGCCGATGTTCAAGCGCGCTCTGGCTGTGAGGGAACGGACTTTGGCTGCCGACCATCCGGAAATCGCCCAGAGTCTTAACTGTCTTGCTGAAGACTATCGTGCTCAAGGCCGGTTGGCGGAGGCAGAACCGCTCTACAAGCGCGCTCTATCCATTGACGAGAAGGCGCTGCCGGCCGATCACCCGGAGCTGGCAATGGTTTTAAACAGCCTCGGACAACTCTACAAAGCGGAAGGGAAGTACGATCTTGCTCTCGATTATTACCAGCGAGCTCTGGCTATACGTCAAAAGGCGTTTGGACCTGATCATCCGGAAGTCGCTTCAAGTTTGAACGAAATGGCGGATCTTTACTTACTGAAGGGTGATTACAAGCAATCAGAAGACTTGTTCGCCAAAACTCTGGAATTGCGTGAGAAAACGCTCGGGCCGAACCATCCGGATGTTGCTGCAACGCTCGATGGCTATTCATCCTTGCTGGCAAAAACTCATCGCGGTTCTCAGTCAATGAAAATGAAGTTTCGCTCTTTCGGGATCTGGCTCAAGTCGCTATTTCCATCTGCCTGAGCTCCTAATGAAATGCCTTTGCGATTTCGTCCGGGCTTAGCAGCTTCCATTTGCCAGGTTCGAGCGACAACTCGCCTAAGTCGAGTTGTCCGATCGATACGCGCACCAGCCTGAGCGTCGGACAACCGATGGCAGCCGTCATCTGCCTGACCTGCCGGTTTCTCCCTTCCGATAGACCGAGTTCCAGCCAGCAAGTCGCAATAGACTTTCGAACCCGAATCGGTACCGGACGAGGCGGAAGCACAGGTTCGTTCGGCAGCAGTCTTGCTAGGCACGGCCTGGTCATACTCTTTTGGATCACCACTCCGGTTGCCAGCCGGCGCAGCTGTTGTGAGTCAGGAATGTTTTCAATCTGACAATAGTAAGTGCGTCGATGCCCGAATTTGGGATCGAGCAGTGCATGATTGAGGGCCGCGTCGTCGGACAACAAGAGCAGCCCTTCGCTGTCGAAATCAAGCCGGCCGATTGAGTAAACTCCCTTTGGGAAGTCAAACTCCGAGAGCGTTCTTTTTTCGCTGTTGTCCGGCTGGGTAAACTGGCAGAGCACACCATACGGCTTGTTAAAGGCAATGTATGTGCAGTTCGGCCTGGGTTGAAAAAGGAGTTTGGATCTGTTGTTTTGGTTGCGCATCGGATGTACCGTTTACTCATTTTGAATTTTGCAGAGACTATCACAATTTTTCAAACAGCAACACTGCCGTAAAAAGCTTGCTGCATTGCGATCTTGCGCTCATCTGAAGCAGGTTTCTGCTGCTTCCAACCGGTTGGAAATTTTGTAGCGACTCGGCGTGTTAAATTGGATAACTATGAATATCGGCTGGAATCTCTCCAAAGTGCTAACGATTGCGGTTTGCCTCGCCGCCTTTTACCCGCCAACGATTGCGGCTGATCTGGCAACAATCAAGCCGGTGATAAGCACGCCCGACGACGGCAAAACTGCAGCTGTCGGTCAACTGGGACAAGCTGCCTCACCACCGCCCGAAACAGTCGAGCAAGCGGTTGAAGTGAGAGCGCTGCCTGGCAGTCTCGACGGTACCTTAATGTTTAACAGCAATAGTCCAGAAGTGGTGCAAAGCGAGGGGATACTGCTTTCTACCTTCCCGTCCGATCAGATGGCTGTTCCATCGGCGCACCTGAATAAAAGGTTGAGTGGGCGCTTCGATCTGTTCCTTCATCACATTGCAAAACCTGCATCTGCCGGTGATCTTCGCACTCTTTATCTGGGCTTGCTGCTTGCAAACGCCGGCTCCAGGCCGGTCAGGCTAGATGTGCTGTCGGGAGCCAGTTACTTGAGTCAACCGGATGCACCGTTTGTGGCGATGCCGCCGGTGCTGGAGAACCAAGACGGGTTAATCTTCTCCGGTCCGGGCGACCGAGTGATGGACGACCTGTTGCGCGGCAGAAGACAAAATGACCTTCCTGAGCGTATCTCGTTGGCTGCCGGTGAGAGTTGCCTGCTGCTCAATCTGCCTGTCCCGGTAAATACGCTGACGCCGCCATTGAACGGGCGGTCGGCACTTTTGAAGGTGAAGAGTTCAGGACCGGTTTATGCCGCTTCTCTGGCTATGTATGCTCCGGTCGCGGCCGACGGCACGGAGCGTCCGCCAACTTTGGCGGAATGGCGGAAACTACTTGCAAGTGGAGCGCTGGCTGGGCCCAGGGAGCACCAGGCAAGCGTGCCGGGAGCGTCTGGACCTTACTTCTATGGGCGCGTCTCCGGGGTCGCCTCCGGCACTCTTTGGAAAGTCGACATCACTGATTCCGCCGGCAAAGGAAAAGTATTGACTCTGCCAGAGCCCGGAAAGTCATTTTGTTATGTGCTTAGTACGGTCGATCGCAAGACGCTTGGCACGAATCAGATTCAAAGCGCACCACTGCTGGTGCGCTATCCTGACAGCGCTTACCAGGCTCACGGCAATTATGGTGCGTGCTATTTTCTCACGCTGCCGCTCTATAACTCCTCTACGCAGGAGCGTTATGTCTCGGTTTCGGTGCTGACGCCGCTCAAGGAGAGCAGCTCCGGGCTTCTGTTCAAACAACCTGCCCCCGAGCGAGTGTTTTTCAGGGGTACCATTCGATTCAAATATAAGAATGACAAACAGGAGACGATCACCAAAGATCTTCATCTCGTCGAGCGGCAAGGCGAGTTGCTCAAGCCGTTGCTCACTTTGCCGGTAGCAGCCGGCAAACACTGCAGTCTCCAAGTGGAATTTTATTACCCGCCGGATGCCACGCCGCCGCAAGTCTTGCGCATCGAAACTTCTCGTTGATCGGTTGGAGTCACGCTTGTGCTCCACGGACCAACAAAGCTGCAGTTGAAAGCATCCGTGCCGATTATGACTTGACCGGGTGTTCGACAATTTGACGCGTAATCTCTCTGCGACAATCATCTATTTCGCGAACTTTCTCCAGTAATGCTCTGGATTCGCCGGCTGAAATTGCAGCGTCATAATCTTATCTGCCAATCGGCGTCACGCATGCAAGCAAAGTTGCGATAATTGAGCCATGCTCGCTCGTTTAAATGAAATCAAAAAATTGTCGGCTGGACAGCTGTCGGTTGCTGTGCTTGCTTTGTGCTCATTAGTATGGCTTGTTCTCTTCATCAGTTCTTCTTGGTCTGACTTTCCCAGGCAGGGCAGCATCTATGATTGGTGGCGAGCTTCCCTCTTGTACAAGCAAGCCAATGCTCTCCGGGATGATTACAAGACCGTCGATGCTGTGGCAAAGTACGATCAGGCGATTGAGATTTATCCCCAGGACGCGCGTTTCCAGGTCGGATTGGCGCGTGCCTATCTGGACGAGGATGACTCCCGGAAAGCCAGAGAATTGCTGGACAAGGCGATTAAGTTGAATCCGGAGAGCAAAGAGGCTTGGTTGCTGCTGTCGCAGGTGAGCTTGATGGCCAACGATAAAAGGACTGCATACGATTCTGCGAGCAGGGCTCTCGTGCTAAGCAAAAAGGATCCGGCTGCCTTGGCTCAAATGGGATTAGTTTGGTTTGAGACTGGTCAAATGGAAGCGGCTGAAAGGATTTTTGGTCAGTCAACCGGTTTGGGTAATGGCTCGCCGGAGTTCTGGTTTTGCGCCGGAAAGTTTCATTGGCGAACCGGCCGACTGCAAAGAGCGATTGCCGACTTGCGTCAAGCCATTGCCATGAATCCCCGCAATGCCGAATATCATGAATGGCTCGGATTGCTTTTGCCCAGAGACGCGGCAAGCAATGAAGCAGAAGCGGAGCTGAGAAAGGCGGTCGAACTCAATGCCAACTCTCCGGTTTTCATGCACAATCTGGCTGATTGTTTAGTGGCGCGCAACAAGCACGAGCAGGCGGTGCAATTCTTTCAGCGTGCTGCTGCCTTGCGAGCCGGCGATGCAGATTACTGGCGAGATCTCGGCAAACTGTTTATGAGCAGGAAGCAGCACAACGATGCCGAAAGGGCTTTCGGTAAGGCACTGGAAATTCAGCCGGGTGACGGACCGACCAACGGCTTGTATGTGACTTCCTTGAAGATGCAGAAAAAATTTCCGGAAGCGGAAAAGGTGATGCTCTCGTATATAAAGGGTGGGCACGAGCAGTCTTCTCTCCTTTGGATTTACTTGGCCGAGCTGTATACAGAGGATGGCCAATCGAGCGAAAAGGTTGTTGAAGCTTACAATCAAGCCTTGAAAAATGCTCCGACAGACCAACTGAAGCAATTCATCAGACACAGGCTGAGCGGACAAAAAGGCGTTCCGGTGAAGGAATCGTATCCACTCGACAGAACTGCTCAAAGTGCCGAAACGGGCGAAGTCAAGCAATAGCTGCTGGGCTGTTCGATCGTGATTGCTCGAGTGTTTCGAGCATCCTGCTGCCGGTGCGTTTCACGAATTTTCCACAAGTTTTTTATATCGTCCAACCGATCAAGGTCTGCCATTACTACCAAGTCCGTTTGACGGCCCGCACTCTGGAAGGCATCCAGAACTCCAAACGCAACGGACGCTGGAGAATGTTTAAAGCAAACCGCTCGGTTGATACCTCGGGAAGGACAAACAGCACGGTTGAAAGGTCAAAATAGAATGCGGTCTGTGAAGCTGGCGCTCCACGTACTCGGTTACGGTCTGCTTTGTTGTCTAATCGGCGCATTACCGGTTGGCGCTCAAATGACGCCGTACAAAGCGCTGCAAAACTGGTCTCAAACCGCACCATTGACTGGGCAAGGAACGCTGCATCAACCGTTAAAGTCGACCGGACTGGGGCAGAATTTATCGACAGTTCAAGGCAAGAGTGTAACTTACGATCTGACTGCGGAGCGTAAGGGTTATCGGCATGAGGCTGTTGAAGACGGTATTCCTGACCCAAGAACTCTTTATGCTAATTCCGAACGAACTTATAACCAGATGGAAGCGATGGAGGGATCCGAGAAATCGGCCTACAACGAATTCCTTACCGGTTCATCCGGAGCTGGCGGTGGTGGTGGTGGCGGTGGTGGTGGCAGCTTCTTCGACGATATTGTCGGAAATGGGGCAGCTAGCAGCGCTCACCTGGCTTCCGGCTACGAGATAGACAGCCGCCTGTCCGGTTTGATCAATGCATCCGGCGGTCTGCGCAGCGGCGGTGGCGGAATGGCGTCGTTTGGAGAGTTCAGCGCTCCTGCCGGCGGCGGATCGACCCTGACGATGGAAGGCGGTCGTTGTAACACTGCTGCCACGCAAGCGATCGCTGAAGTGTTTCAAGCTCAAGCCGCGGCGGAGAGATTGACTGCTCCGGGCGCCAATATGTCGCAGGCGAAAGCAAATCAAGCGATGAAAGGTGGTACCTCCGGCGGCGCCAAGGGGGAAGAGGCTAAAGAACAACTTGCTGACGCCTTGGATGGCATGGTTCAGTACCTCCTCAATGTTGCAAATGAAAATGCTTCCAGTCCGACCACTTCGCATGCCGTTTCTAAGACTTATTCAAATGCGATTTGGATGGTGCAGCAGATGTTTCACAAGTGCTACATACCGATGGCCATCTTGTTGGTTCTGCCCGGTGCCTTGTTGACAAACATGAAGAGTTTGATTGGCTATCAGTTTTTGCACCTGCGAGACGAGGATACGCAAGGACCTTTCACCGGTATCACGCGCTCGATGATCGCTGTCTTCTTGATACCAGCAACGCAACTGTTCGTGAGCTACGTGATTGATACCGCCAATGCGCTTCAGGCAGCGGTCGCCAAAGAAGCAAACGTGTCTCTCGTCTTCATGTGGGCTAACGAGCAGATTCAGACGTTTGGACCGGAGCAGCAAGGTAAGCCGGTGATGAACCTTCCAATTGTTCCGCGGGCTGCCTACCGGGGCAAGCTCGCCGGAATGCCGACGCGGTTGGCGATGATGGAGCAGATGAGCTACACCGATTTGAATGTCGTGGACATCACCAATGAGCTGATGGCTCTGTTGACGCAAGGAATAGCTATTATCAGTGGCTTTCAACTGGTCTTTATGACTTATCTGTTCTTGCTTGGACCAATCGCTGCGGCATTTTTTGCTTGGCCCGGAGTCGGCCGAGATCTCTTCCGCAAGGCTTTTGCTTCATGGATGGATGGTGTGGTCATTCTGGCGCTCTGGAAGTTTTGGTGGGATGTCGTTCTGGTATGCATGACGGTTTGGCTCGAGCAGGGCGGCGTCAATCCCTACGATCCGGTAAACATTTACTACCTGCTCGCCTTCCAGTCGCTCCTGTTGTTTGTGCCTTTCAATCCGTTTGATTTTAAACCCGGTGAAATTGTGACGCAGGTGCTTGCTCGCGCCGAAGCACAAGCTGGCAAGGTCGCTGCCAAGGGAGCAAAGGGCGGCGGCTCCAAGGGTCCTTCTCAAGGTGGAGGGTAAAGTCGCACCCGGCTGCCGTGCTGTCTTGCTGCAAGCAGACCTAATTGAACGCCTTGTTCGCCGAAGTCTTTCAGGAGTACTGATTCGAATGTCATCCCTAACCAATAAAGTCAAATTAGCAATTGCGTTGCCGGCAGCGCTTCTGGTTGCACTGGGGCTGGCCAGTCTAGCTAGAGCTCAGATGCATATCGGTGATGTGATGACTCCGGGAGGCTTTTCAGCCGGTACCGAATCGAAAGACGATGTTGCTCGGGATCAAAAGGCGGCCAATAACTGGAACAACGGTGGTAATCCGCAGCACGAGCTGACTGTTTCGCAAGGCGGAAAGCTGCCTGATTCTCAAATGAGTGGTGGTGGCAGCGGTGGCGGTGGACAGGGCTCAACTCATCCCAGTCCGGTTACGTCCGGACGGATCTACAACCAATATCCTAGCGGCTATTACAACATGGGCAGCAATCGCAATGCCGCAGTTGGCATGGGTGATGGCGCTCAAACCTATCGTGCCGCCACTACAGCCGGTAAGACCGGCAGCGGTGGCGGCGGTGGTGAGTTCGTACCGGCCAATCTCGGCGGTCGGGGCGGAATTTATGGCGGTTATGGCGGAAGCCACTATTCTAACTATGGTGCAGCTGCACAATCTCCGCAGTTAATCTCCTCGGCGGTCGGCAAGCCGGCCGGCGAAGCCGGACCGACTGGCAACAATACGGACAGCAGTCTGCCTGCTTGCTGCAAAGCACACTTACCATGTTGCAACGCCAAGTGGCCATGCTGCCCTGGCGACAGCCAGGGCGTCCAACCGAAGCAAACCGGCGGCTCGAGCAGCTCCAGCTCTCAGTCTCCCGTGCTGCCGCCGGTCGGCAGTCTAAGCGATAAACTCAAGAGCAACAACAATAGCGATGGTGGCGGCGGTGGCTGTTCCGATTGCGCAAACAGTCACAGTGTCAGCACTCCGCCTGAAACCGAGCCGCTCATGGGTCCGCCCCAGGTGTATAGCGGATTGAGCGCGCCGATGGCTGCGAACATGAAAGATATGCTTCGTCAGTCCGGTTTGGATGGTCCTGCCGGCGGCAAGATGCTGGGAGCGGCTGAAGCCGGCATTATTGGTTTGGCTGGTGCCTTTCAGCAGATTAAGGCAGCCAATATGCCCGGCTCCAACTCTGAACAGGCGAAAGTTAATCAGAATGCTGAAAAAGG
>CAZSNX010000191.1:0-7996 GCA_964607945.1 uncultured Candidatus Obscuribacterales bacterium | reverse complement strand
CTGACCCAGCTTCGTAACGAGATGTCTTTCCGTATCAATCTCCAGATCGTGAAAATTAAATGTGAAGTGATGCTCGGACGGTGTTCGGAGGAGGACTGCCCGAACTCGCATAGCCAGCTCTCGCAGTTGGAAAGGTTTGGTCATATAATCGTCGGCCCCTGCATCAAAGCCAGTGGCCTTATGCTCCAAGTCGTGTTTGGCAGTAAGCATGATAACTGCGGCGTTGCCGCCGTTTTGGCGGTAGCGTTTGCAAACTTCTATGCCGGAAAGCTCTGGCAGCATCCAGTCAAGAATGATTACGTCAAATGTGCCTGTCTCGAGAGCGCGCAGCGCTTGCTCCCCATCGTGAACTTCATCGACGGTGTGATCTTTCTTGAGCCAGTCTGAAATCAGTTTGCAAAGCGACTTTTCGTCTTCCACAACTAGAATTCGTGCCATACAATCTCCGCTGCTGCTGCTGCCTTCATGCTCGCCTTCTCAGTAAACCATAAGAGAAAGTGTATTCCAATCATTTTGTGTTGAGAGTATGAGGAGCTAACTTTTGACCCGATTTGGACATGTTTGTGACCGAAGAGAGTCAAATTGCAATATTAGTATTTCTCCAAACCCGGTTAGTAGTTAGACAGGAGCGATACATATATGTTTGAAGATTCGCAGCTTCAGACCAGTCCCGAGGGACAAAACGACTTGCAGCCCAAACAGTCTCTGCTTACTGCTAATCTGTTCGAAGCTGGTTATCAGAGTCTGGATACGAATGTGAAATGCTCTGCCGCAGACCAGAAGTTCGTAACGAACTTGGAATTGACTGACGACCTGGTTGCGGACGGCACTGATATTCCAGGCAGGCTTTCCGCTGATAAACGGAAGCTGATAGAGATTAAAAATAGCCGCGGGACGGTAGTTGTCTCGAACGAGACTTTCTTTGCCGACGGCAAGAAAGTCTGGCAGTCGGTGGAGGACAACCGGAAGTACCCGCCGGAGAACTACACCGTAATTTTTGATGACAAGGAAAATGAACGGGCGCGCCGTACCTATAGCGGCGATATGGGATCTTCGACGACTGAATTCAAACTCAACAACGGTGAAAGGGTAAGGGTAATCACAGCTGGTTTCTTTACTGTCGGAGCAGTTGAAAGGCTTGATCAAAACAGCGGCAAGTGGGTTCATGTCGACGATGCCGCCAAGAGAAAAGAGATTAACGCGAAAGCCGACGAGCTCGATCCACAACTGAGCTATAAGCCGAAGCTACCTTCTGAATGTAAGAAAGGCGCAGGTTAGGGGCGTCGCCGCTAACTCTGATTACTGCTTGCCAGTTGGTCCAGGCATTGCTTGTAACCATCTTTGTAAGTGGGAAATCGTAAAGTAAAGTCCAGTTCTGTTCGAATTCTGATTGAGTCGACCTGGCGATTCCCTCTTAAGGTCGGGCTGACCTGCTCTAAAGGTGCTGATTCAGGCAAGGGCAAATTGAGCTGTCCGCAAAGCCACGAGACAATCTCGAATTGCGTACAGGGTTGAAGGTCGCCTAAGACATAAGTGTTGTCAGACATCCGGTCACAGTCGAAGACTGCCGAAATCAATCTTGCAAGATCGGTCACATGAATGCGAGAGATCATGTTCGAGCCGGTATCAGGCAATTTGTAATTGCCGCGCAGAAGGCGCAGGTGCAAGCCGCTTTCCGGTCCGTAAATGCCCGGTGCTCTTAAAATGATTGCGCCGTGCTTGCGCCAGATCTCTTCGCTCTGGAGACGAGTCTGGGCTCGGTCATCCTGGCTGTCGGCGGCAGTGGTGTCGTCAATGGTGCCGGTTCGTTTGCCGTAGACTCCGGTAGTAGAGATGTAGATCAATCGTCTCGCCTGCGAACACGCCGGAGCCAAAATAGCGTCGGTCGAGCCGTCCGGCGGAAACGAAACCAGAACGTCCGAGCCTGAAGCCAGCGGTTGGATTAACTCGCCGAACGGCATCGGCATTACGAGCGGTTCGACAGCAAGGTCAGCTAACTCGAAGAGCCGGTTCGGATTACGAGTAGTAGCTGTAATTCGTCGAGTTGCTGCGACTTCCTTGATCAATGCTTTGGCAACCTGCCCGGTGCCGATCAACAATAAGTGCGGAGAGTGGGACATGACGTCAGAACTGCGCCTTCAAGTGAATCGCCGGTTCGATAACACCGCGATTTGAAACTGCTAACTGACCGGACAGGAAGGACTGGATATCTGCTTTGGGATTGAGCTGAGATACCTTAATTTGCGCATCGGCGATTCCGGAAACTGCCAGTTTCTTGCGCAGCTGTTCGTAGGTTCCTTCTCGCAGCACCGCAATTTCAACGGCGGCAAGCCGAAGCGATTCTCTCTTGCCTTTATATTCGACGTTTAGATCGCCGAGATGCTCTTCAAAGCTGGCGGCCAGGCAGCGCAGCGCATCTAATGACAGCGAGTCATCCGGCTCCACCAAAAGTCGATAATGCGGGGAGGGCTGAAACTCTGGAATGACCGTGAAAAATCTCAATTTGAGTCCGGTTGCCGCAAGTGCTCGAGAGAGCGCTTGCGTTACTTGAGATTCACTGATTTTTTCACCGGTGAACGAAGAGATATTGCCACCCTTATGCTGAAACTCAATTGCAGGGGCATTGTTGTGTAAGCCAGTCACCTTTACTACATCATTTATGTTGTAGCGATAGAGCCCGCCGGAAGTGGTAAAGAGTATGTAATAGCTCTTGCCTATCTCCAGTTGATTGGCCAGCAGCACTGTCGGAGTCGCGCTGTCAATCTCCTCTTCCGGTATGAATTCGAAGAAATGAGACCTCAATGCGAGCACTTGCGTCTGCGGTGTCAGAAATATGCTGCCTCGCCCTTCGCTTGCACCATATGTGATGTCGCATACCGGAGTCCGTCCGAACTGGTCGGGGAAATCATTTAGATAGAAGGAAGCAGCGGCCTTGGTCCAACAACAGATGACTTGTAGCTCGGGCCAAATGTGTTCGGGCGTGAACCTGTGGCTGTCTATCAGTTGATGCAATCGTCTGGCAAGCGGTTTGTCCGGCCGCAAGAGCGCCGATATGTCGTCAAGGGTCTGTGGGGGCAGTTTGTCCGGCGGCGTGATGGTTCCGTCTGCGATGTCCTTCACGAGACGGTCTCTATGCTCATGGAGCTTTCGAGACAAAAGCATAATCGTGCTGGGATTCAACGTATAAATGAAACTGACCGGCTGCTGAAGCGCAAGCCTGAGAATGGCGTAATATCGTGTTTCCCAGTCAGCAATCTGAAAGACGCTGTATGGAATAGGCGAGACAAACTTCTTTATCAAGGCCGGCTCTCGCTCGAAAAGATATCCAGAGATTGCGCCGTAGGGCAAGCCTCCGGGGGTCAGCCCTTCTCTGGCTGATGACACGACTGACAGAGCTACACCGCCGGCGATGCCAGGAAATGATTGCAAGGTGTGATAACCGGACACTACCGATGCCCGACGAAACTCGCGCAGATACTCCGGTGTGACCGGAATGTATTTTGACGAGGCGGTCGTGCCGCTGGTGCGTGCAAACATAATTGGACATTCAGCGGTCAAGATATTTTGCTCGCCGTTGACCATGCGATCTATGAATGGCGACAGCTCTTCGTATGTACGGACAGGAACGGACTGTTGGAAATCTTGAATGGTTTTGATGCTGGAAAATCTGTGCTGCTTTCCGAAGACTGTGTTTTGATTTCTTGAGATGATACTAATGAGTTTCTCAAGTTGAGCCTCAGCCGGCCGGAAGGTAGCCTCCGCCAGCGCTCGGGACTCCGAGCTGCCCAGAACCTTGAATAAGTTGTAGATTAAGTTTCTAAGCATCTGGACGTCCAGGCACACCGGCCTTACTATGACAAGACCAATCGGCGCTCTGCCTGCCTCATGCATGGCGAAGCATAGAATTATACGTTCTTCAGCCAATCAATTCATTGGATTAGCAGACTCGCATGTTGACTATTGGTTTGCTCAGCGTTTTTTCAGTAGCAATCTGCGCGGCGCAATATTTTGCTTATAGAAGACTGCGCTTACATGTTGAGCGCGGACTAAAAGTCGGGCTAAAGAGCTTCAGACCGAAGGCTGCCGTAATTCTGCCTTGTAAAGGGCTCGATCACGACTTTAAGGCGAACGTGGAAAAGTTGTTGTCGCAGCGCTATCTAGAAGCTGGCGTAAATGGCAAGTCTAACTTCGAAGTTATTTTTGCGGTGGCATCTATTGATGATCCGGCTTACCATGTGCTGACGGAGCTTGCTGAAAAGCAGCAAATGGTCTACACGCAAGTGGTGGTGGCCGGTGTTAATCCTCAGCGAGCGCAGAAGCTCAACAATCAGCTCGAAGCTCTTAAGCATGTTTCTGCCGATGTGGAAGTACTGGTGTTTGTCGATGCTGATGTAGTTGCCAGAAACGACTTTCTCGAGCACTTGGTATCCGGTCTGGCCGATCAAACGGTTGGAGCAACCACTGGTTACCGATTCTACGTCTTGCACAAATTGAACTATTCCTCGCTGCTGCGCTCTTTGTGGAATCGCGTCTCGGCTTGGGAATTAGCCAGCCCTTCTAAATGTTTCGCCTGGGGCGGCGCAATGGCGATCAGGCGGTCAACGTTTGAGCAGGCAAAGGTATTGGAAGCTTGGCAATGTGCGGCTGATGACGATCTCTCATTGACCAGTGCGGTCAAGCGATTAGGGCTCAAGGTTTACTTCGTGCCCCAGTGTCTGGTCGCCAGTCATGGCGATACTACATTTGACGAATTTTCAGAATGGATGAATCGTCAGATGATATTAACCAAGGTTTATTATCCCAGTTTATGGTGGAAGGCGGTAGCGCGTGCTGGGGTGCTCTGGCTCTGGCTTTTGGCGGTTGCGGGTTGTGCGGCAGCTGGACTGGTAACTCACCAGTCCGAATTGCTTCAAGCCAGTCAAATAGCAGTCGGAACAATCGTTCCATTCGAGGTCTGGATGGTAATGAGAGCTCAAAGGTTCTGGCAGAGCGTGCTGGCGGATTATGAATTCCATCTCTCCCGCTCACTCCTGGCTACCTGTCTGGGAATTCCGCTGGCGCACATTGTTTTGCCTTGGATGACGTTATCTTCTCTATTCAGCAACCGAATTCAATGGCGGGGTGTGGAATACGAGCTACGCAGCCCAACCGAGACAGTAATTGTGTAAAACGCGTCTTAAACCTCTCCAATGGACCTGCATATTTTCTTTTATATACTGATTGACCGGCGCTATAAGTGCTGCAGATAGCGGAGAGCTGGGCGCTCGCCTTGGCGATGTCAGCCATCGAAAAGTGATAAGGCATCCCCTGTTCGGCAACTTCCGCATTTGCATTCAAAACCTGCGCGCGCATTAGGGTTAGTAAATTCAAAGGCAGCCTAAATGTTGGAGCGAGTGTCCGGATTGGGAATCATCGCATTGGCTACGGTCAGGCGGACCGATGGCAGTTGCAAGCCAAATGTCGCGATTCCGGTTGCTGCCACCAGGGCTGGTGGCATAGGTTGTATCGATTTGGAGCTTGCCGGCGAGCCCCAGTTGTTCGGCGATGCTTTGCAGGAACTGAAGAGACTTAGCTCCGGGCGGTGTGGTGTTAAGTGTGGTGTAAGCCAGCTTAGCGGAATCCAAATTGTTCTTGACATGCTGGGCGAAAGCCGGCAGACCGAGCAGAATGTCGTCGTACTGACTTTGAACGGGTCGGCTGGTGATGAAGCACGCCTGAAAGTTGCTGTAGATGAGCTTCACAAGCGTAATCTGCAGGTGCTCGTTCAGGTAGTTGATTTGCGGGAAGCCTTATTGGCTGAAAAAGCAGGGGCCGATGCTGTCATAGCAAAAGGCAATGAAGCCGCCGGTCGGGTGGGTGAAGAGACAACCTTCGTTCTTTTGCAACATTGCGCCGGCAAAGTAAGCATTCCGGTTTGGGCGCAAGGCGGCATCGGGCTGTACTCAGTTGCTGCCTGTCGGGTAGCCGGAGTGGCCGGAGTTGTATTGGACGCGCAACTTTTGATGACTCGTGAGTCCGCTTTGACGGCTGCCGAAAGAGCCAAGGTCTCCAGGATGGACGGCACTGAGACGCTTTGTTTGGGCGATCGATTGGGTGAACCGTACAGGTTTTTTGCGAAGCCAGGCTCTCCTGTGATTGAGGTGCTGTCAAAAGCGGTCCGCCAGCTAGAGACACAACTGAGCGAGCTAGGCAGCGAAGCAGTGCGCGAGCGCTGGCGCGAAACGCTTTTGTCGCTGGCTACTAACGAATTGCAAGTGGAATCAAATTCCCAGAGCGTCTGGTTGGTGAGCCAAGATATTGCCTTCGCCCCGAAACTTGCCGAGCGGTTCTCTACCGTCGGCGGCGTCATTCAGGCACTCAAGAAGGCGGCAATCGAGTACCCTCAGCTTGCCAGTAAGTTGAAGCCGTTGGCTCCCGGATCTGCGCTGGCGCAAGGGCATGGCACTCAGTATCCGGTCGTGCAAGGAGCGATGACGCGCGTAAGCGATCGCGCCGAATTTGCGTTCAACGTGGCTGACAACGGCGGACTGCCTTTCCTGGCGCTCGCATTGATGCGCGGCGCGGAAGTGGACAAGCTGCTGGCCCAGACCAAGGAAAGAATGAACCAACTTCCCTGGGGAGTTGGTGTGTTGGGATTCGTTCCGCGCGAGTTGCGCCAGGAGCAGCTTGATGTCATCTTGCGCTACAAGCCGGACTTTGCTCTAATCGCCGGCGGCCGGCCTGACCAAGCGAAGGCTCTCGAGGAGCAGGGGATCAAGACATACCTGCATGTGCCGTCGCCGTATCTGCTGCAGTCGTTCATCGAGGCCGGCTCGAGAAGATTTATTTTCGAAGGACGAGAATGTGGCGGGCACGTCGGTCCGCGTTCGAGTTTCGTGCTTTGGGACGCGATGATTGGCCAGCTGCTTACAAGCATCAAGCCGGGACAGGACGCATCGGACTTTTACGTGTTGCTAGCCGGTGGTGTCCATAACGGTCTGTCTTCGGCGATGGTGGCAGCGATGGTGGCACCGCTGGCGGAGCGTGGCGTGCGAGTGGGAGTCTTGATGGGAACCGCTTATCTGTTCACCAGCGAGGCGGTAACTTCCGGAGCAATCGTCAAGAAATTTCAAGATGCGGCGCTCGGATGCGATCGCACGGTTCTGTTCGAGACCGGTCCGGGGCACGCGATTCGTTGTATCGATTCACCATACAGGAGCGTGTTCGACCAGCGTGCTCGCGAGCTGGAAAAGCAGCAGCGGACGCGCGACGAGATCCGTGAGGAGCTTGAGCTGATGAACCTCGGGCGGCTGCGCATTGCCAGCAAAGGCACCGGCCGCAGCAACGGTGCGACCGCTAATTCCTCAGCGGGAGAGTTGGGCGTAGTGCCGGACGATCAACAGTGGTCTGACGGTATGTACATGATTGGGCAGGTGGCTGCTCTTCATCAGAACGTGCTCTCGATCGCCGACCTTCACCGGCAAGTTTCTCAGGGTGCCACAGATATATTGGAGTGGATGTCTCTTGCTAAAAATGAAACTGGTGCAGCAGCCAAAGGAAAGAGCGAAGAGATAGCAATCGTCGGAATGTCTTGCTTGTTTCCTAAGGCCGGCGACTTGGATGAATACTGGCAGAATATCATCGACCGAGTCGATGCAATCGGTGAGGTTCCTGCCGATCAGTGGGATTGGTCAAAGCTTTACGATGCGGATCGCCTGGCCAGAGACAAGGTTTACTCCAAGTGGGGTGGATTCCTCGGTGAGATTGCATTCGATCCGGCTTACTGGGGGATACCGCCAAGCAGCGTGCCGTTTATAGATCCGATGCAGCTCCTGCTGCTGGAAGTGACAAGAGCAGCACTGTCCGATGCCGGATATGAACGTCAGAGCTTGCCGCGGGAGCGAACTTCCGTCGTTCTTGCCAATGCCGGGCACGGTCCGATTACAGCTGATTACATCTTGCGTTCGATGCTCGACTGGAAATTGTCGGATCTAGATCCGATCTTGAAGGAGAAATA
>CAZSNX010000190.1:0-8023 GCA_964607945.1 uncultured Candidatus Obscuribacterales bacterium | reverse complement strand
ATCTGCGCAGTCCGCTTACTTCGATATCGGGAGTTTTCGAGCTGCTCGGTCGCGGCAAGTACGGTCAACTGCCACTGCCGGCCGTCGATAAGGTGGCGATTGCCGGGCGCAACATTGCCAGGTTGTTGACGATGGTTAATGACTTGCTGGACATGGAGAAGTTGGATGCCGGGCAACTCGAGCTCAATCCGCAGCCGGTCGACCTGCGAGATCTTCTCGAGCGTTGCTTGCAGGAAGTCGAGGCTGTTGCCGAGCAACGAAGCGTAAAGCTCGAATGCGGGCTGACAGATGGGCAGTTTGAAGCTGATGGAGACCGGTTGATCCAGGTGATTGTCAATCTGCTTTCCAACGCCATCAAGTTTTCGCCTGAAAATGGGCTGGTGAAGCTCTCGGCCAAGATAACAGATCGAAGCCTGGAGATTCGGGTCGACGATCAAGGGCGCGGAGTGCCGGCGTCGTATCGCGAAGCGATTTTCGAGCGCTTCAAGCAGGTCGACGCTGCCGATGGCAGGCGGAAGGCAGGAACCGGCCTGGGGTTGCCCATTTGCAAACAGTTGGTGGAGCTACATGGCGGCAAGATTGGGGTAGATAGCTCGGAGGGAAACGGAAGCAGCTTCTGGTTGAAACTCCCGTTGTCACCGCCAGCGGTGCTAGTTCAGGATGCGGCGGAGACAGCGGTGTTGCCGAAGGTCTCCGCCACGCCAGCGACGCTCGCATACGACCAGCAGCACAGCGGAGAAACTGCCGCTGCCCTTAAGAGTCGATGTTCGCTGCGCACGGACTTGAGCTTGTTGCACAAGGGCTTGCTTCTGGTGATTGTGCCGGTATTATTCGAACTGATTTTGGTTGGACTGTTGACGGTCGTCCTGGCTCAGGTCAATCAAGAAAAAACATACGAACGATATCTTCATTCGGTCACTTATTATGCAACGAAGGTAGTGGCCGACTTCATGAAAGTGGGTCGAGCGGTCTCCGGTCCTCATACGGAGGAGGCTTGGAAGAATTTCCTGACCGCCGGCGCGGACGGAGGCGTGCAAATCGAGAAGTTGCGTGCTCAGGCCATTCTAAATTCGTCTTTGGCAAGAGAATATGCCGATTTCGAGCGCACATACAAGGAGGGTCTTAAGTACTTCACCCGCGCCAAGGAGAAGATGGAGGGCAAGCCATATGACCGCTCATTGGCAGATGCCATCTTTGTCGATTGGGAGACTGCCGGTCCGATCTTCGACAGGTTTGGCGGGCATCTGTTGCGGTTGATCGGCGTCGTTGACAATATGCAATCAACCAGCCCGCAACGTCTAGCGCAATTGAGACGTCAGCAAGGAATGCTTCTGGCTGCCGGAGTGGCAGCCAATATCATGCTGTCCTTGCTGTTGGTGATCTTCTTTAGTAAGGGGATAACAAGCCGACTGGCAGTGTTGATGGAAAACGCTGATCTGATGTCGCAGGAAAAGGAGTTGAGACTGCCGCTTTTAGGCATGGATGAGATCGCACACTTGGACAGGGTGTTTCATGATATGGCAGCGGCGCTGCGAGTGGCATTGAAGAAAGAAAGAGCGGTTTTCGACAATTCGCAGGACATCATCTGCGCAATCGACGATGGTGGAGTGTTCAGACAGATCAATTCCGCTTGCCTGCGCGTCTGGGGTTATACACCCGAGCAGCTAATCAATAATTCCGTCCTGGGCGTGGTCAGTGCGCCTCAGCACGATGCTTTGATGGATGTGTTGCGAAAGGCGCCGCTTGCCGGTAAAGCCATTCAGTTCGAGAGTCACGTGCAGTGCAAAGATGGCACCGTCAAAGAGATACTCTGGTCTGCTAATTGGTCGCAAGAAAGAGGGTTGCTCTTCTGCGTCGCCCACGATATCTCGAAGCGAAAGGAACTCGAGCGGCTCAAGCAGGAATTCCTGGCGATGGTCAGTCATGATCTGCGCACGCCATTGACTGCTATCAACGGTGTTACCCGGCTTATGCTTGCAGGAGCACTGGGCGCGATGCCGGATCTCGCTCAACAGAAGTTGCAAGTGGTTTTAAGAAGCGTCGATCGTCTTTTGACTCTGATCAACGATCTGCTCGATATTGAAAAACTCGATGCCGGCCAGATGGAACTGTCGATCGAGCCGACTTCGGTGCTTGCGGTGCTGGAGCGTTCCAGTCAGGCGTTGGAGGGGCTGGCTCGCGAAAAGAATATCGAGATAGTCGTAAAGTCGACAGACATTAGGATTGCTGCTGACGGCGAGAGATTGATTCAGGCGATTGTCAATCTACTGTCCAATGCCATCAAGTTTTCGCCTGCTGGTGCAACCGTCACGCTCAGTGCGCAGAGCTTGTACGGTTACTGCGAATTTAGAATAAAGGATGAAGGAAGAGGCATTCCCGAGGCCTATCGCAGCACCATCTTTGAGCGCTTCAAGCAGGTAGAAAGCGATGATGGCAAACGCTCGCGAGGAACCGGCCTTGGTTTGCCTATTTCGAAGAAAATTGTCGAGCAGCACGGCGGTGTGATTGGAGTGGAAAGCGAAATCGGCAAGGGGTCGACCTTCTGGCTACGAATTCCCGGTGCAGCATCTGAGGCGTTAAGAGAATGCAGCTGAATCTCAAAGTCTTTCATCGTGGATTGATCCTGGTCGGAGTGCCATTGCTCTGCGGAATTCTCATTCTTTCCAGCCTGTTCTTGGTGATCATCGAGACTGACAAGGAAGTCGCTCAAGGGCAGAAGTACAAAAAAATCGAAGAGGAAGTCTCGATTTTGGTGGTGACGCTTTACCATCTGGGTTACCAGATGGCACTAGTGGTGCGCGAGGGGGCGTTCGGACAGATTTCGGAGATGACGGAAAATCTGCGTACGGTGGTGCAAGTGAAAAAGCAGCTTTTTGCTGACATAGCCGACTTCAAGCAGATTAAGTATGATGAGGCTAGAGACGCTTTAAATGCCGGTTTACGTACTGTTGCGCGCATTCTCAAGTCTTTCCTGGATCGCGGACGAAGCCTGCAAAAAATGTACGGAACCGACTTCAGTAAGGAGAGGCAGGATGTAGCCGTTCAGCTCGATCAGGCCTATAACGCCCTGCAAACGCTCCTTTCGGAATCGCAGGAGCATTTGGTAGAAACCAGCTTGCGCAAGCAGGAAACGCTGCGCCAATTGCAGGCTTTGATTCTGTCAGCCGGTCTTCTGACCAGTATCGTTCTGGCTGTTTTGCTAGCCAAGTTTTTCATGAGCGGTATCGTCAAACGGCTGGCTGTGATTACCGACAACACCGAGCGGCTCTCCAACGGACTGCCGCTCAATGCCAGTTTGACCGGAGGAGATGAGATAGCCGAAGTCGACGATGCGTTTCACGAGATGGCAGCAGCGCTCAGGCAGACAGCGGAGAGGGAAAGAGCTTTATTCGATAATGCCAGCGACGTTATCTGCGTGCTTGATCGCTCTGGTCGCTTTACGAGAGTCAATCCTGCCTCCTGGCGTGTATGGGGGCGCCGGCCGGCTGACTTGCAGGGATGTTCGTTGATTGAGCTGATCTATCCGGAGGACAGAGAATCCGTGATGAACGCCGTTGGACGCGCTCAGTCGGATACGCCGTCACTATCCTTTGAATGTCGGCTGCTGGCCGGTGATGCGAGATTGATGGAGACTCTCTGGTCGGTTTACTGGGCGGAAAGCGAAGAGAGCCTCTTTTGTGTTGTACACGATATTGGTGAGCGTAAAAAACTGGAGCGAATGAAACAAGAGTTTCTGGCGATGGTTAGCCACGATCTCAGAAGTCCTTTGACCTCTATTACCGGTGTTTTTGAGCTCCTGAGCAGAGGTAAGTACGGCGAACTCACAGCGGCTGCTTTAGATAAAGTTGGCATGGCCAGGCGAAACGTCGCGCGCCTGCTGTCGATGGTCAACGATCTGCTCGATATGGAAAAGTTAGAGGCCGGGCAGCTCGAACTGCAGTTTCAGCCGGTAGAGATATCCTATCTGCTTGGCTGTTGTTTGCAAGAAGTCGAAGGCATGGCCGAGCAGCGGAAGGTCAGGCTCGATCTCAATTCCTGCCAGAAAGAAGTGCCGATTGACGGCGATCGCATCACTCAGGTAATCGTCAATCTGCTATCCAATGCTATTAAGTTCTCTCCGACCGATGGACTGGTCACATTGTCTGCTCGGATTGATGCAGACAAGCTGTTGATTCAGGTTCAAGATCAAGGCCGCGGTGTGCCGGCGCAATTCCGCCAAACGATTTTCGAGCGATTCAAGCAAGTCGAAGCAGCAGACGGAAAGCGCAAGGCAGGAACCGGTTTGGGCCTGCCTATCTGCAAACAGCTTGTTGAGCTTCATGGCGGAAGCATCGGTGTCGACAGCGAAGACGGCAAGGGCAGCACCTTCTGGGTGAAGCTGCCTTTGATACCACAGGCGGTCGGATTACAAGAGTTGGTCAAGACGGCAAGGCTTAGTGCGGCGCCGAAAGATAGCGGGCGAAGCGGTGGCAAGCAGAATGCGAAGGTGGCGCCGTTGCAGTCCGAGGCGGAAGGCGGTAAAGAGCGCTTTTCTCTGCGCAGTGATTTGAGCATGTTTCATAAGGGGGTATTGCTTGTAGGCGTGCCGCTTACCTTTGAGTTAATCCTGGTGGGTTTGCTGATTGTGACCTTAATTCAAGTCAATCAAGTCAAGCAATACGAACATTACTTGCATCAGATCAGTTTTTCTGCCACGCGGATAGTGGCTGACTTTACCAAGGCCGGCCGGATTGTTTCGAGCCAGCACAGTCAAACCGGAGTAGGTGCCTTCACGGAAGTCGGAACGGACCTGCTTCAAGAGTATGAAAAGTTGCGCTCTTTGGTGGCGCGCGATAGCTCCTTAGCTGAGTCGTTTGCGGAGTTCGATGAAAAAGCCAAACCGGGACTGGAATTCATCGTGCGTAATCTCGATATCATCAAGAAGGTATCAGATCCCAAACTGGCGCTATCGATAGCCTTCAAAGACCGCGAAATGATGGAGCCGGTGGTCGACGGTCTAGCTGTCGGCCTGGTGAAGTTTCTCAACCGTCTAGATGAGTTGAACTCGACTAGTCCGGAGCAACAAGCGAGATTACGCCGCGAGCAAGGCATACTGCTGATAGCAGGCATTTGCATCAATATCACTATTTCAATATTGTTGGTCGCCTTTTTCAGCCGGGGTATCAAAGACCGTCTGGCGGTGCTCAAGGAAAACGAGGTGCTGCTAGCCCGCGAGCAAGCTCTGCGTCCACCGATGACCGGTCGTGATGAGATCGCTCACCTGGACAGAGTGTTTCACCGAATGGCCATTAGCTTGAGTGAAGCGCTTCATAAGGAACGAGCGGTGTTCGATAACTCGCAAGATGTCATCTGCGCGATCGATACCGAAGGTGTTTTCCGGCAGATCAACTCGGCATCATCCCGGTTGTGGGGGTATGAACCCGAGCAGCTTTTGAACTCTTCTGTCTTTGGTTTGGTGGCAGCTGAAGATCACGACTCCTTTTTCGAGCAGATACAAGCGGCGCGAACTGCCGGTTCAATCGGTTATTTCGAGAATAACGTCAACTGCAAGGATGGTCAGCAGAAAGATATTCTCTGGTCGGCCAACTGGTCGGCTGAGCGGCAGTTGTTCTTCTGCGTCGCTCATGACATAACGGAGCGAAGGGAGTTAGAGCGTCTGAAACAAGATTTCCTGGCTATGGTCAGTCATGATCTGCGAACGCCGTTGACCGCCGTCAACGGCGTCGCCAAGCTGATGCTGGCTGGAGCACTGGGAGCGTTGCCTGATTTGGCCGGTCAGAAACTGCAGATTGTAGTTAAGAACGTCGAGAGATTGCTCAACTTAATCAATGATCTGCTTGATATAGAAAAACTTGAAGCAGGCGAAATGCAATTGTCGTTGGAGCCGACTTCAGTCGTTTCAATTCTGGAGAGATCGGCTCAAGCGCTGGAAGGACTCGCTAAGGAGCGACAAGTGGAGATGGTGGTGAAGGGTGACGAAGGGCAGATCAATGCCGATGGTGACCGCCTGATTCAAGCTGTCGTAAATCTGCTTTCCAACGCCATAAAGTTTTCACCCGAAGGTGGGGTGGTCACACTTTCGGCTGAGTTCAAGCATGGCTTCTGTGAAATGAGAGTAACCGACCAGGGACGCGGGATTCCGGAGAATTATCGCAGCACTATTTTTGAGCGCTTCAAGCAAGTGGAAGCGGCAGACGGCAAACGTTCTAAGGGTACTGGTTTGGGCCTGCCGATTTCCAGAAAGATTGTCGAACAACATGGTGGCACCATCGGGGTGGAGAGCGAAATCGGTGCAGGTTCGAGCTTCTGGCTCAAAATTCCTGCTAATTCGCCTTAGTCTGGGAGAGCATCAACTTGAATCTCAAGGTTCTTCACCGCGGTTTGATCTTAGTTGGTGTGCCTTTGCTGTGCGGCATGGTTATCCTTTCGTCTCTGTTTTTGGTGATTCTTGAAACTGACAAAGAAGTGGCGCTGGGGCAGAAGTACAAGCGAATCGAGAAGGAGGTCTCGATGCTGGTAGTCAATGTTTATCATCTGGGATACCAGATGAATCTAGTGGTTAAGAATGCCGAGTTCGGCCAGCTGAGCGAAATGATGAAAACGCTGCGTGAAGTGGTTAGGCTTCGCAATCTGCTCTTTGCCGATCTGGATGATTTCAAGGACGCAAAGTATGCTCGGACTAGAGAGTCGATCAGCAGTTTCCTTGCGATGATGGCATCGATGATGAAGTCATTTCTGGCAGGAGGAAGTTCGCTTAAATCCATTTACGCATCAGACTTTGGTAAGCAGCAACTTGATATGCAGGTTCAGCTCGACAGCATTTATCGCACCTTGCAGCACTTGTTAGCCGATTCGCAGGAGCAGCTGGTTGAGACCAGCTTGCAAAGACAGCAGTCATTGCGCAATCTGCAGGCAATGATTCTCTCAGTAGGCTTGCTCTCAAGCATCGTACTGGCAGTTGCTCTCTCTCGCTTCTTCATGCTTGGCATTGTTCGGCGGCTGGCGGTAGTCACCGACAATGTCCAGCGTCTTTCTGCCGGTGAATCGCTCAATCCACTCCTGACCGGTGGTGATGAGATTGCCTTAGTGGACAAAGAGTTTCACGAAATGGCAGATACGCTCCAAAAGACCATGGAGCGGGAGCGCGCCTTGTTCGATAATGCCAGCGATGTAATTTGTGTCTTGGACAAAATAGGACGTTTCCAACGGATAAATCCGGCGTCGTGGCGAGTGTGGGGGCGCCATCCGGAAGAACTGGAAGGAACGGCATTGATTGCCCAAGTCTATTGCGAGGACCGAGACACGGTGCGGTCCGCAATCGAAGAGGTACAGACAGGGGAGCCCTCGTTGTCTTTTGAATGCCGGATATTACTGTCTGACGGACAATTGCAGGAAACGCTCTGGTCAGTTTACTGGGCTGCCAGCGAGGAAAGTCTGTTTTGCGTCGTTCATGATATCGGCGAGCAAAAGCAAGTACAGCGAATCAAAACTGAGTTTCTCGCCATGGTGAGCCACGATCTGCGGAGCCCGCTTACAGCGATCACCGGCATCTTTGAATTGTTGAGTCGGGGATTATTTGGTGAGTTGACGTCTAAGGCTCTCGATAAAGTTTCGATCGCCAAGCGTAATGTATCGAGACTGCTGTCACTAGTCAATGATCTTTTGGATATGGAGAAGCTGGAGGCTGGGCAGCTCGAATTGCAATTTGGTTCGGTGGAGATTTCGGAGTTACTGGGACAGTGCCTGCAAGAGGTAGAAGGATTGGCTCAGGCACGCAAGATCAGTTTGGAGTTGAGCGCCTGCCAGGGCGAGATTTGTCTTGATAGCGACAGGATGGTGCAGGTAATAATCAATCTTCTGTCTAACGCTATCAAGTTTTCGCCAGAGGAAGGAGTGGTGACGCTTGCTGCCTGTCGCCAGGGCCAACAGGTAGTAATCTCGGTATCCGATCAAGGTAGAGGAGTGCCGGAGAAGTACCGTCACTCAATTTTTGAGCGCTTCAAGCAGGTAGACGTAGCCGACG
>CAZSNX010000189.1:0-8026 GCA_964607945.1 uncultured Candidatus Obscuribacterales bacterium | reverse complement strand
CGAAGCATTTGCGACCTGGATGGCTACTAAAGCCGTCGACAAGCTGATTCCGGAATGGCACTTCTGGGATGATTTTGCCTTGTCTAGAGCCCAGGCGATGCAAACTGATTCACTAAAATCAACCAGACCGATCCACTTCACTGTTGACAATCCCAATCAAATCAACGAGATGTTCGATGAAATCACTTACGAAAAAGGGGCCTCAGTCCTGAGAATGCTGGAAAAATACGTTGGTGAATCCGTCTTTCAATCAGGCGTGCAACAGTACATCTCGAAGCACCTTTTCGGCAATGCCAGCACTGAAGATCTCTGGCAAGCAATCGGTAATGTTTCGCACCGCCCCATCCCTGAGATGATGCACGGTTGGGTATTTCAACCGGGCTATCCGTTAATCTCAATCAGCCCCGCAGATACTAACAAATCGGCGAAAGTGAGCCAAACCAGATTTCTGTTAGACAGCACAGCTAAGACAGCGCATTCAACCAGCCAGGTCTGGCATGTTCCAGTATCTATCCGGAACATTTCAATCGACGGAAAAGTACACACCGAGCTACTTTCGGCAGCCGAATCGCAGTTAAACCAGGCTGGTGCCAGTCCAATCGATGCAAATGCAGAAGCTTGTGGCTTCTATCGCGTGCACTATCCAGACACAATGCTTACCCAGCTCTTACCTTTAGTGCAGCCCAAACTTTCATCAGCAGAAAGGCTGGGGCTTTTGACAGACCAATGGTCGCTAGCCGTGGCCGGCAAGATTTCAATTGAGCAATACCTTGCATTAACTGCAAGCTACAAAGAAGAAACAGATCCTTCGGTGGCAAAGGCATTAATTGGTCAGCTCCATGCCTTGAGCAATTTGATTGACGAATCCTCCAGACCGGCGTTTCAGAAACTGGTGCAAGACAGATTGGGGACTATTGAAGAACGTCTCGGCTGGACAGCCAAAGCCAAAGAATCCGACTTGCTCGGCATACTGCGTGGAGACGTTCTTCAATCATTGGGCACGTTTGGTCAGGACAAAGTAACAATCGAGAAAGCTCGCAACTTATTTGCGCAGTATCTCAAGAAGCCCGAATCAATCGAACCAAATCTGCTCGACGCCATAACCAACATCGTGGCCTACAACGGTGGTACTGAAGAGTATCAACAAATGAAGCACCTCTGGAAAGAAGCAAAGACCCCGGAAACTGAACTTCGAAATCTCATGAGTCTTTCAGTATTCCGTAAGCCGGAGTTGGTCAAACAGACTCTCGCAATGTGCTTGACCGACGAGCTCAGAACCCAGGATGCACCACGCCTGCTGTCTCACGCGCTGGCCCGTGACTTCAGCAAAGAGATGGCCTGGCAGTTCATCAAGGATCATTGGTCGGAAATTCTGAAGCGCTATCCGCTCAACATGGTTCCGCGGGTGGTAAGCGCCGCCAGCTCGTTGAACACTCCAGAACAAGAGCGGGACTTGCAGTCCTTCTTCCGTGCGCACGAGGTGCCAGCCGGTAAGCAGACCGTAGCACGCCTGCTGGAGAGAGTGCATATCTATACAGCCTTTAAAACGCGCTGCGAACCTAGTCTGGCTAAGTGGCTGGAGAAGAGCTAGCTTCTTTTCGAAGAGGTCGCTTTACCGGTTTTGCCTGGGAGCGCCATGCTCTACCTGAGAGCGCCTGCATCATGCCCGCGCTCCCAAGCTTACTGCCATTCTAAGTTGAATCGTGAGCCTCTACCGCGTTCATGCAATAGTAACTTAGCAAGCACTAAGAGCCAGCTCATCGGCTCCGAAGAAAACCAACCCGCCGGCAGCCATATCCCGCTGGCAAAGTTGAAGCGCCAACTGCTTGAGCGATTGCGCGTAAGTATGCCTCATCCGCACGACAGCCAGCAGATGCACATCTTTGTTCAATAGCGCCAGCGACTTCGGGCTTTCGCTTGCCGCACTGCAGTCATAGATAATCACATCATACGAATCCTTGAGGCTGCTCATCAGCTTTTTGAAGTTCTCACCCTCGAGAATCTCAGCAGAAACTGGCTCAGCACCGCTTGGAATGAAGCTCAGATTATCTTTAATCCTGTAAACGATCGAACCGGCAGCGACCGTAACTGGAGCAGTCAAATGATCCGACAGACCAGGTGACTCCGGCAGCGAAAATGCTCTTGCCAAACTGGGATTGCAAAAGTTGGCATCAACCAAAGCTACTTTCAATCCACTCTCCGCCAGGCTGATTGCCAGTCCCGATGCAAGGATGCTTTTGCCATCCTTCGAGTCGCCGCTGGCAATGACAATCTGGCGGACAGGCGTGGTCAACCATTGACTGACGGTTGCCTTGATCCGGCCGATGCCCGGTAAGACTTCCTGAGTGGCTGCAGTACCGGGATAGCGATCGATCCACCCGGCAATCGGCAAGGGCACAATGGCCTGTGCATCAGCGACGTCTCTAATTGCCGGATTCACAAGAAAGAATGCAAACACTCCACCCGCACCCAGGACCAGCCAGCTTGCAACAATCATTGGAAAGGCAGGTTTGTAAGCGAATCCGACAAGCGCCATCGATAGACACACGAGTAATCCGAGCGCCAAGCCAATTACGGTATATCTGGATAAGACCACGCCTAGAATCGCTCTCCGTTGCGAGAATTGTCTTCCGAATGCGCGCTTAGCATAGCCCAGTGCTTATCCGACTTGCTCAATCCTTCAGATCCGGCAGACCCTTTCCGTCCGTATCGACGACCGATCTGCAATATCAATCCCTTCCAATATCGAAATGATGTCAAATTCGCTGGAGTTTCCATACGGCGACGCCGACTGGAATAATGCTCCTCCAATTGCCACCGCAACTCCTCATTTTCGCGTTGAAGCTGGGCTATCTGCCTGGCATTTCCTTCGAAATCCGGAAGTCTCTTGCGCAATTCCCGATTCTGCTTTTCAACCTCGGCAAGCTTGAGCGCCTGAGCTTCGAAGTCCGGCAGCAGCTTAGTCTTTTCCTTATAGCTCTCAAGCTCTGCCTGCAACGTTCCGATTGCATAACCTGCGGCTTGCAGCTCGACCTCGACTTCCTGCAATCTGTCCAGCAATACCGCAAAGGCGTTCTTTCCGGCGGCATTATCCTCCGCCAAGATAATGTCATCACTGTTAGCCGTTACGATCTGCCTGGGAGGGTCTCGGTCAGTCCTTAACTCACGACCAGCTTCAACTTCCAGGTAATCCAATAAATCTGCAGCTTCAATATCACAGTTCTGACAATCAGCATACTCTGCAGACAACTGCGCCGGCTCGACCGTTTGGACGGTAATACTACCTTCTCCAACTGCATTCTCCGCAGACGGCAGGGTCAGGATGACCATATTTGGGTCGGTTGATTTTGTTGCTACTGATTCCATTCCTGTCTCTCCACAGCTTTAGAATTCGAACATTATGAGATCCGTGCGATCGTTTGTCGAGACTCCATATATGGTGCGCATATGCGAAACTTTTTCTCCTGGATTATCGCTCGAGCTTTCGCTGAACCATTCGATAGTAATCCCGCATATTGAAAGCTTTGTCGGACTGACCCAGCCAGCCATTGACAAGCGCTAAAAAGACACCCCAGCGCGCCGATTGATTCTGCTCGATTCGGGTCTGGCTCTCCTGTAAATGCTCGCGCACATCACGATTTTGCTGCAGCAGCTTTTCAGCAAGTTGAGCCTGCTTGATTGTCTGAATCATTTCCTCGTTTTGACGCTCTAGCTCAGCGATCCTGAGCTTCTCATCTTCGAAGCGTTCAACATCGGCAGCAAGCTGTTCGTACTGCCTGAGTTTGGCTTTCAGATACCCGGCGGCAACTTTGCTTTCCTGAAGTTCTTTGTACGCTTGCCGCAGTCTCTCCGCAGACGCCAGCAATGCATTGGGAGCCGGGTTGTTGCTGCTGTCAATCATTGCGGTCAATCTTCTAGTACCGTCCCGCCGCTTCAAACGTAACAGTATTTCCCGACGGACTCTCCGGACTTGCAGACTTCTGCAACGTTAGCGGCCTTACTGATGCAGATTTCGACTTTACATCCGGCACATTAGGCAGTCTGTAACTAGCACTCACACTAGTAGAGGCTGCTGTTTCAAACGGGCTATCGGAAGGCTGTTCGGTGGCACCGGCGGTGCCGGTGCTTGCCTGTCCAACTTGCTTTTGATACTCACCCGACCATTGTGGCTCCCATGAGTCTGCCGTAGGGAATGCGGACCTTGCGTCCGTCTTGGCTGGTTTGGCAATCGGTATACTAGCCACTGCGGGCTTCTTTCCTTCAACAGGCGGACTGGCAGCCGAATTGGCCCCGCTTCTCACCGCAGGAACAAGTGCAACAAGCTTTGGAAGAGAGCTGCGCTGTATCACGGATGCGTGCTCTCTGGCATCTGAGTCGCGATGGTGTGAACGTCGTTGTACTGACAGTTCCGGCTCTCGATTCTGCCTGGGGCGCGAGATAACGCCAATCGCACGTGTGATAACCGTGCTCTTCGGTAAATGCTTAATGGTCGGAGCAGACAATTCCGGAGCTACCTCAATCGGAGCAGCTTCGATTTTCGGCTTGGCGGACTCATTTTTCTCAACCGGAAGAGCCGAAGATAGAGATACCTTGGCACCACCATCGGCACTAAACACCAAACCGGGGACCACCCCGACAGTCGTTGCCAGCACTGCCACTGTAAAGCCTTGAAAGATGCTTCGCATCGACCGTGGGTTGAGGACGAGGTCGGTACGATCTATTCGCACCAAGGTTTTCATTGCTGAAGGCACCATCACTCTCTCTCACCTGATATCGCCAAAGTATTTCAGAGGAACCGATCGGTTATCTATTCATAATACATCTTCCCAAAATTAGCAAAGAGTATGGTGGCATATACGGTGACAGCACCAGCGATCACCGGCGCATACACAAACGATCACACACACGCACTCGATTCGATAGCGATTAAATATGCGCATGCGCGCAAAATCAATATTTATGTGTGCGATCGAAACAAATTACAACTAACAGCGACCCGCCCACAGCCAAGTGACAATCTTACTCAGCGGGCACAGGCAGCGACCTACCAGCTCCCAGCCTCATTCGTAATATCCGAGTTCGCAACGATCTGAGCCTGTTGCTTAGCCGGCGGCTTCATTGCAATCATCGGCTTAGCGACTTTGGCTTCACGAATTGCCGCCTTCTGGGTTTGCCGTTTAGATGCCACCAACCGCTGAGATTGCGCCGCTTCTTTCGTAGCGTCGAATCCGACGCCGGCACCACTTGTGAACTCCACTACACCACCGACCGGCAGTGATCGCCGACGGTCACGATCCTCGGGGATTGCAAGTTGAGTCGGATCATCTCCGGGTGCGCAGAACAAAACCTGTTGACTGATCACAGGAGGGGAAGCCGCTAAGGGAACCGGCAATCTTGTACAAGTAACCGCCCGCGAGTAAGTAGCCAGCTCCAGCAACGCCGGGCCGGTCGCCTTCACTTCATTAGCTTTTCTGATTTGATTAGCACTCGGCTGAGCGGACATCGCTTGCTCGGCTTGCCCCGGCTCTGCTCGCCGTGATGCAGCATCTGCGCTTACCAGCAACGAATGTGGATCATTGTCCTGCCCTTTGACTTTCGGAAGGTGGTTCAGCCGCACCTTGGCGTCCGCCAGGCTACCGTCAAGCTCGCAGGCCGTGAAGTATGCGTTGCGTGCATCTTGATAGTTCTTCTTCGATTCGAGCAGGATGCCAACGTTGTAGTAAACCGAGGCGAATTTGGGCTCCAGTACAAGCGCCTTTCGCCAGGTTTCAAGCGCTTCAGCTGTGCGACCGCTCTGAGAAAATGCGGCCCCAAGTGCGTTCAAGGTCTTCGGTCGGTTGGGGTTTAGCACGAGAGCCGACTGAAAGGCCTTGACCGCTGCTCCAAAGTTTCGCATTTCGAAATAAATCGAACCCAAATTGCTGTAGGCTTCCTCCAGCCGATCGTCCTCATTGATTGCAAGCCGGTATTGTTCAATCGCCTTTTTGAAAGCTCCCGAGCTTTGCAACTCTACTCCCCGGTTGAAGTATCCAATCGCTTCTTTGGAATAAGCTCGCTTCTCTTTACCTGGAACATAACGCTCCGGCGGCGAACTTTCATCGCTGGCAGGCGGCTTCTCCTCCGGCTGAGGTGCGGGTTGCTCAGCTCGCTCTGCACCGCTGACCCTGGAGCCACCCTCGCTGCTGAAGACTTGCTCACCGGCTGAGCTAGAAAACGAGCTGAATTCTGTGGCCGCACACGTTGGATTCACTGCGACTAGCGAAACCATCAAGGCTAATGTCCAAGCCAAACCTCGGGAAATTGCCGTCAAGCTCCTGCGATCGCCACAGCCTGAATTGGGGTTGTAGCTATCATTAGATCGCATCTTTACCTCCGCTGGAATCCGGATTGAACTTTGAACTTCAGTTAGCACTCAGTAAGCAGAAGCCGCATCCTAGAACTCGTAAGCGAGACCTCCGGCAGCAGCGATATTTTCGCCCTCGACAATGCTAGCCGGCACCCCGATGCCTGCCTGAGCCTGCCATTTGCCGTTTCTCGATCGGTGGGCGGTTGTAACCCCTATGCCAGCCTGAGCTCCGTAATAGCCACCAGCTACACCGATCGTTGTTTTACCCGGGCTGGGCGTGCGAACTGCCATCATCATTGCTGCGATAGAGGCGACCCCTTGATTTGCGCCTTTCTTAATCGCCCTCATCTCGCTTCGAAGCTGGCTGCTGGCAAAAGCAACTGTTTGATTGGTGTAGTCCTTCGTGAAGTTTTCACTGCGCTCGATGATCGTATTGGTCGTACTGGTCAACTGGCTGACATTGACACCATCGGTCGGATTGATACCGGGTGCCACGTTGACGAGCCTTCTTTCACCACCGACTGTACCAATCGATACGGTGTTAGCCTGGTTAGCCAGTGAGCCGGCACCAAGCGCTACGCTATTGTTGGCTGTGACGAAGGCGGCTTGCCCGATTGCCGTCCCATTGCCGACAGCAGTCACCGCATTGTTACCGAATGCCGATCCACCTCCGACGGCAGAAGCCAGATCACCGATTGCGGTGCCGCCACCACCGGCGGCAGCGCCGGCGCCGATCGCCACCGAGTTGGTGGCAACTGCACCGGTACCGATAGCGATTGTGTTTGTTCCAGTCGACTGAGAATTAAGACCGATACCAATTGCCGCTGGTCCGGATGCGATCGCGCCGTTACCCATCGCCATGGAGTTTAAATTACTGGCGGCTGAATTGAGACCGATTGCAACGCTGTTGATGCCGGTTGCACTGCTCTGATTACCGACAGCAGTCGAATCATCTCCTTGCGCCAAACTATTGCGACCGAGAGCGGTAGACCGAGTTCCTGAGGCTACGCTGGCTCTACCGAATGCCGAGCTCGATGCTCCGCTCGCTGCCGCCGAATCACCGACGGCAGTGGCGAAGCCATTGCTGGCATTGGCAGCCACACCGACGGCGGTACTGTTTTGACCACTAGCGCTAGCCTGCGAGCCTAATGCCGTACCCTGGCTGCCGTTAGCAACCGACAAGCGACCGAGTGCTACCGTATTAGTGTTGTTGGAGGCAGCGCTCGTGCCGATAGCGACGCTGTCGGTTCCGGTGGCGGAGCTGCTAACACCCATCGCCGTGCTTTGAGAAGCAAGCGCGCCGCTGTTTTGACCGATTGATATGGATGATGTTCCTTGCGCGCCGGTGTTGATATTTATGTTATTGATGCCGATCGCCACGCTGTTGTTGCCTGCCGCTACACTGCTTGCACCAAGAGCGGTGGCGCTACTGCCAAAACCTTGTGTGTTGACGCCAACTGCAACACTGTTGACGCCTGAAGCATTGGCCGTGTCACCGAACGCGGAACTGCTGGAACCGGAGGCCACGCTATTGCGACCTAACGCCGAACTGCCAAAAGCCGAAGCTGAGCTAGCGCGCCCGATCGACGTGCTGGACTGACCGCTGGCGACGGCTGTGTCCCCGAGAGCAGTTGCGAAATCTTGATTAGCAATTGCACCGACGCCGACTGCAGTGGTGTT
>CAZSNX010000188.1:5104-8124 GCA_964607945.1 uncultured Candidatus Obscuribacterales bacterium | reverse complement strand
AACACCGCTCACCGCCGACGATATCACCTTCACAATCGAGACTATTATCGGCAAGAAATTCGGGCAGCACGGAGCGACTCTTCATGACGTGCTGTCTGTTGATGGAAAGTATCCATCAATCGAAAAGATAGACGATCTCACGGTCAGATTTCATACCCCTGGGCCATTCTCTCCGTTTCTGCAAGAGCTTGCCGGTGTGCCAATCGCACCCAAACACGCACTCGAACCGGTAGTAAAGAAGTCGCGCAACGCCTTCGAGAGCCTTTGGAGCGTGAATTGCGACCCCAAGGTGATACCGGTTTCCGGCCGGTTCAAAATAGCGCGTTATGTCCCGGGACAGCGCGTGGAGTTCGTCCGAAATCCGACCTATTCCTTTGTGGACAGGGATGGCAAGCGACTCCCATACTTGGACCGCTTTATCTATTCAATCGTCCCGGACCAAAACACTGTGGTACTCAAGTTCTACGCAAAGGAGCTGGATCTGCTCGACATTCGCAGCATACGCGGGCAAGATGCAGCAATCATGAAGCAGCGTGAAACTACAGACAACTTCAAAATGTTCAACCTCGGTCCGAACGACGGCACCATGTTCTTTATGGTCAATATGTGCCGCCGCAAGAACCCCAAAACCGGTAAATTTTACGTTGAGCCTCTCAAGCAAAAGTGGTTCAACAACCTGTATTTCCGGCAAGCAGTGAGTCATGCAATCGATCGCCGCCGCTTGATAGACAACATCATGAAAGGCGTCGGAATAGAGCTCTTCACCCCGGAGTCCACTGCATCGGTGTTCTTCAATAAAGAACTCAAGCCTTATCCGCAAGACCTGAATTTGTCCGCTCAACTCTTGGTGAAGGGCGGCTTCAAGAAAGAGAATGACCGCCTATTTGACAGCGACGGAAATCCTGTCGAGTTTACATTGAACACGAATGCCGGCAATACGACTCGCGAAGCCACCTGCGTCTTAATCGCCAACAACTTGCAGAAGCTGGGAATCAAGGTCAACTTGCAGCCGATCGATTTCAACATTCTGGTAAATAAAGTCGAGAACAGTTTAGACTGGGATGCTATCGTGATGGGACTAACCGGCAGCAAGCTCGAAGTTTATGACGGCGCCAACGTCTGGAAATCAGAAGGACGTCTTCATATGTTCGATCAACGCTTGCCTGAAGGAGATTCCGGAAAAGTTCATGTCACAGATGCTCGGGACTGGGAACAACGAATAGATAAACTATTCGATCTTGGTGCCACTACATTTGATGACAAACTGAGGCACCGGTATTACGACGAATACCAGAAAATCATTTACGAGCAATTGCCCTTCATCTATCTCTACAGCACGCTCGATCTCACCGCTGCACGCAACACTATCGGCAATTACAAACCGACTCCGCTGGGAATCACTTACACACCGCTGGGCAGCATGCATAACTTAGAAGAGATCTACATCCGCAAGCCAGCCAAGTAGATGCCTTGCTGCACGTGCTATTCCGTAATCGATTCGCCTGATGGGACTCTAAACCACACCACACTTCCGCCGCCGTCGCGCAGCCCAGTGGTCTGGCTGATTGCCGTACTGGTAGGACAACCCAGAGATTGCTCGAACTGAGAATCTGCGAGCCGCACCTACCCCACTCAGCACTTACCGATCGTCAGAATTGTCAGGCGGATCTTTTGTCCACTGATCATCGTCTTGCGGCTGCGACCGCAGTCCTGGACCGCCAGGGACTCCCGCACCACCCGGTCTTTGATTTCCACCGCGCATCTGCTCCAACTCTTTGATCTGTGCGTCAGTCAAGACCGCCTTCACCTTAGTCCAGGTAGCCTCTCTTTTTGCCTTTAACTGCTGCATGAGTGGACGCATCTCGCTCATCGCCTCTCCAAAACCACGGCGCGCACCGCCATCGGAACCACCGGCTGCCGGGCCGCCATCTGCTCCACCCGGGCCAGACTGTCCGCCACCACCACCGGATTTCATCTTCGCTCGCGAATCTCGCATCTGCTGCATGAGCGGCTTCATCTCTTCCTTGGCGCTGCTGTAAATCGCTTGAATCTGGGTTTGCTGGTCCTTAGAAAGGGATTGGAGTGACATCACCTGTTCCATCTTCGGAGGGCGGGCACCATGCTGACGCCTGAACCCACCCCCGCCGGGACCGCCGCCGCCGGGGAAGCCGCCTTGAAACCTACGACCGCCCGGCGCTTGCTCGCCGCCGCCTCCGGGCGAACCGTCATCATCATCGGCAAGCGCACCGCCAATGGTGCCAAAGAGCAACCCGGCGACATAGAGACCAACTGCAAGCGATCTTTTCATCAGCAACCTCTCCTTTAAACAAGCCCGTCCTGAAATTTCACTGTCGAATGAATTCAAGTCACAATTATCGGACGACCGTCAGACCTAAAAGTTTCACCGCGCGCAGATCAAACTCCAACCTTTGTGGAATGCAGATTCGGAAAGACTGGTTCTCGCTTCTCGCTTCTCGCCTTCAAACATTCTTGCACCTGCAAGACATCGAATATTCCCGACTGAACGTCGGCTGCGCTGCGAAGCGAATCTGCCACCGAATGATCTCGGGCAAATGTAATTGCTTGCTTAGAAGCAGATACGGCCAGCGGAGAGCGTGCAGCAATCTTGGCAGCCGTAGCCATTACCTGTTGCAACATCTCCTCATCCGATTCATAGACCTCGTTAACGAGCCCGAGCTGCTTGGCTCGTTCAGCCGCCAATTTGTCGCCGGTATAGGCCAATTCTCGTGCGACACCCTGAGGAATGAGCTTGGGTAGTCTCTGTAAGGTACCAAGATCGGCCATCATGGCTAGATTGACCTCTTGAATGCAGAAGTAAGCAGATGTCGTAGCATATCTGAGATCGCAGGCCGAAATGAGATCGACCGCTGCGCCTATGCAAGCCCCCTGAACAGCAGCAATTACCGGCACTCGGCAATGCTCGAAACAATTGAAAGAGTCTTGCAGCTTCAAGACCAGGCGGCGCATTCTGTCTCTGTCCACAGCAGTAGCAGTATTCA
>CAZSNX010000188.1:0-5094 GCA_964607945.1 uncultured Candidatus Obscuribacterales bacterium | reverse complement strand
CGTAGAATCGTCTGCGCCATGTTATCGGACACGATCGGCGGTGGCTCAGGCGGTGGCCGAACTGGAAGCGATCCCGGACGAAGTATTCTGTCTCTATCCACAGCAGTAGCAGTATTCAAGTGATCGCCGCTTTGAAAAATACTGAAGTCCATGCCGGAGGAAAAATTCTTGCCAGCCGAGACAATCACGATTACGCGCGTGGACTCCCATGATTCGAGCTCCTCCACCGCTTGCGGAAGTTCACTCCAGAAAGCCGAAATCATAGAATTATGCTCGTTTGGTCGCGACAGCTTAAGCAGGCCGATCCCACCCTGCGCTTCCAGCTCGAAACATTTGTAAGTCATTGCAGACTGCCTCCGTTGGCAAATCGAGTTAGTCAAGGAAGAAATCTCGCACCAGCGCATGTCCGGGTTCAATCGCATATCCGGCAAAATCGTTTGTACCGGAGCGAGCAAGCACTTCGGTATCAATGAAGAAATTACCGGTACACTCGCGTGCCGGCTGTGTAAGTATCCAGTACGCCGCATCAGCCACAATCTCCGGCTTGCGAGATCCCTTGATCATCTCATCGCCGCCAAGAAGATTCGCTACAGCTGCGGTTGCGATTGCGGTCTCCGGCCAAAGCGAGTTGACAGCAATACCCTGCTTGCGAAATTCCGCAGACATTCCCAGAGTGCACATGCTCATTCCATACTTGGCCATCGTATAAGCAACCGACGGAGCGAACCACTTAGGATTCATATTCAACGGAGGCGAGAGATTCAAGATGTGCGGGTTGGCTGACTTCAACAGATGAGGAATCGCTGTTTTAGAGCAAAGAAATGTGCCACGCGCATTTATTTGATGCATCAAATCGTAGCGTTTCATATCCGTGTCCAGCGTGCCCTTAAGATTGATAGCACTGGCATTGTTGATGCAAACATCCACACCACCGAATTGCGCCGAGGCCTTGTCAAACGCTTCGGCTACTTGCTCTTCAAACCTGATATCACAGGCAACCGCCAGCGCCTTTCCGCCGGCCTTCTCAATCTCTTCGGCCGCAGTGTAGATAGTCCCGGGCAGCTTCGGATGTTCAGTGACGGTCTTGGCGGCAATTACGACATTGGCGCCATCACGAGCAGCCCTCAACCCAATTGCCAGACCGATACCGCGCGACGCGCCAGAAATAAACAGAGTCTTGCCCTTCAAAGACATAACTGGTTCCTCAATCTTTTGTTGCAGAGTGCACTAAGGTTATCATGCAAAGGCAAACTGAATACCACCCCCCTTTACAAGCTGAATAGGTGTTTATCTGCTGGCGGTGCAGTTTGTCGATTGGGATGCCAAGCAACCTTACTGCTTAAATCATTGCAAGATACTGTTCAGTCCTTCGCTCAGATTATTGCGACTTGAAAAGCCGATTGAGTAAGACACCACGTCACCGTTCGGTTTTAAGAAAATTACTGTTGGAACGGGTCCCACTCCATACTGCTCGACAAGCGGGCGATTCTCCGGATTATCTACATCGACACGAACAAATTTCAATTTGCCTCCGAACTTGGCTTCAGCGTCTCCCACGGCCGTCTCCAACTTCTTGCACGGCTCACACCAATCTGCACAGAAATAAAGAACAATCGGCATGCCACTATCAGCGCTACCAGAAGCCTCGGACGAAACTATGCCCTGAGAAACAGCGATTGCTCTTCCATCCTGGCCCATCGGCGGTTTGTTGAGCATTGCTGGAAGGTCGAGCAAAGCAGCATTGGCCTTTTGAGAGTGCGCCCCTCCGCGTCCGGAGTTCATCGCGAGGCGATAGTGTTCTCTTGCTCTTCCAAAGCTCTTGGAGCCGGCGTATGCTTGACCAAGAAGAAGATGGGCTTCACTGCTTTTCGGCTCGAGATTTACCGCTTCTTCCAAAAGCTTGGCTGCCTGGTCGAACTGACCGTTGGATAGCTTGCCACGTCCTTCAAGAAGCTTGACCTCACATGCCGGAGACAGCGGAGCAACAGACCCGTCTACATGACGCGCGATCCAGTCTCGCACCGTTTTAAGCACATCTGAAGTGAATTGCCCCTCTTCAAAAATCAAGTGCTCGCCGTTGGCCACCAAGACCATCTCCTTGTTCTTCGTTGCCAACTGATCGAAAAGTTCGACCGTTCCTTCCGGGCGCACTAATTTGTCGGCGCATCCTTGCACGATCAGAACCGGGGTAGCTCCAATTCTTCTTGCGCTGTCATGGTTCTCATTCATAAAGCGCTGAAACTGAATCAACTCATGGGGTGAAAGATTCATCCGGTCGAGCGGATCTTTCGACCACATCTGGCGCAATTCCGGCTTTGTAGTAGCTTGACTGACTAAATTTGTCCCAACATCAAATGGCTTGTTGTAGCCTTCTAAGATGTGCAGCGCTACTTTCAAGTCCGTTTTCTTTTGCTGGAATCGTTCACCCGCCGGCACCGAAGTTATTAGTCCATCAATAAGCTGTGGATAGAGCGCGGTGGCTCGCAGGGCGATAGCACCACCCATAGATTCGCCCAGCAAGAAAACCGGAACTCCCGGATTAATACTGCGAATGCTTTTGAGAGTGGTTTCAAGATCGCCAAGACAAGCTTTAAAGTCAACACGCTCATGCCCCTGTGACTTCATCCATGAGCCGAATCCCCTGACATCAATCGCATAGGTGGCAATGCCGTCTTTTGACACAGTGTGCCCGAAATCTCGGTAAGAACCGCTATACAAGCCCAATCCATGTATGCAAAGCAAAACCGCCTTGGTCGCAATAGAAGGTTCAATCCAGGAAACACAAGGAACTTCGATGTCGGCATTGACCGGCGTAGTCTCGGCTGCAACGAGCGGCGGCGATAACACCAGGCAGACTGCAGCCATCAAGGCTCCAAATTTGCTTCTCAATGCAATTGCAAACATACCGCTATCCAGTTATCTGAAACCTTGGTTAAACTCTGAATCCATTTTGTCTGGATTCATCACTAACTACTGGCCGGAGCTATTTTTCCGGACTCCACAATGTTTTTGCCGATTCAATCGCTGAAATAATACGCTCAGACTCAGAGGTATCAGGAGACACAAAAGCCAAAAACTGCGTTACCGACTTTGCCAGCTCAGGATTTCGTAGATGATAGTAAACGTGGCGGCCTTCGCGTCTTTCGATCACGACTTTATTGCTGCGAAGGATAGCCAAATGCTGCGAGACCGATGCGTGGGCTACCTTTAAACTAGCTTGAAGCTCGTTGACCGTTAACTCGCGCTCCTGCAGCTCTTCGACAATCTGTACTCTGAGCGGGTGCGCCAATACCCCAAACAATTTCGCCAATTCGATTGCAGCTAGACGTCGTGCCATATTACCTCGCGCGGCAATTTGCGCATCAATACTATCATGACAGCATTGAGACCAAAGAACTCCGCTTCAGCGCGTGATTCAGTGACAAAGTCCCTTAAACGGCGGTCCATTCAATAAACAATGGACATCTCCCAATCAGCACAGCCAGGGAACCGGCATCCGGACTATGCCCGCAGAAACCTTTCAACAATCTTTCAACGACTTGAGCGCCTAGACTGACAATTTATCAACATTCCGCTCAAATCTTTCGGCAATCTTTCAGAGCCTCACGAACATCATCCACACGGGCTGGTAATCTTGGACGCAAATTGATTCCGAGAAAAACTAATCTTCCGCTGAAGTCAGCTCAGGATCTTACTTCCATGAATGTGCGCTGCAAGCTAAAGAGTTCTAAGTGTTGACAAAAACGGTTAACGACCGCTAACGTGGTAGTGTGCATATATAGCAATGTTGCAATATATGCACAGAATGGAGATGAAGCACGACATCACCATTTTGACCATGTTTACCGGTCCGACTGCTCGAACTTCTTTGCAAGTGCAAGTCCTAGGTACTAGTAGACACGATATCCATTTGCGGGAGAGCCAGTAAGCGCTCGCCCGTTTAAAGCACACGCTATGAGCTAGAACACGATTCTTCATAGCTCGCTTAAACGTGCGTTTTTCTCTGGCAGGTAAGAGGACGGAGTCGACGAAAGATGCCTGAAAACAAACCTGTAACTGTAGCGCCACCACAAGATGCTGCGCTGCAATCGCAAATAAATGATTCGGAGCTCAAGCTCCCAGCCTACATATGGCATCGACTCTTAAGATTCAATCAAGTGATCGACAACCGATTTGAAGATCTCACCTCCACAACCTGGCTAAATACCACCTACAGAGATTTCAGCGCCGGGTTGATAGTAGCGCTGACGGCAATTCCCATGGCAATGGGATTCGCGATTGCAATGGGTATGAGACCCGAGCAAGGTATTGTCGCCGGTGCGCTCGCATGTATTGTCGGCAGAACTTGGGGAGGCTCCAAGTATCAGGTTTATGGTCCGACCGCAGCATTCATCCCGGTAATTGCCGGATTGATGTTCAAGTACGGGCATCATTCAACCGGCGGCAATTTTGCACAAGGGCACGGGCTACTTGTTGTCTGTAGCTTGTTTGCTGGACTGATTCTTGTGATGATGGCACTCTTGGGACTGGGCAAATACGTCAAATGGGTGCCCAACTCAATCGTCGTCGGATTTACAGTCGGAATAGCAGGAGTGATCGGGCTTTCCAATATTGGAGAAGTACTCGGTCTGCAGCATGAGATACGCGGTGATTTCCTGGAGAAAGTGCGGCTGATCGCCTCCCATATCGGAGAGTTCAACGGATACTCCTTTGTGCTCGCCATGCTGACGTTTTTCCTGACTCGAAAGCTCTTGAAGATTTCAATCTTCATACCGGCTCCGTTGCTGGCTCTAGTACTTTGCACGTTCCTTTCCGAGACGATCTTCTCAAACAAGGGAATTGCCGACATCGGCGAGAAATACGGGAGTATTCCCTCCAACTTCTTTGTCTTTACACCGCCAGCATTACCTCCGATGACTCCTCAGCTAGGCGTAGACATTTTCTACTTCGTCCTGGCAATCGTCTTCGTTTCAAGTGTCGAAAGCCTGCTGTGCTCGTCGATGGCCGACCGCCTGGCAGGCAACAAGAAGACGCCGTTTAATCCCGATAAGGAGTTATGGGGACAGGGTCTGGTTCAGATAATTGTGCCACTGA
>CAZSNX010000187.1:0-8133 GCA_964607945.1 uncultured Candidatus Obscuribacterales bacterium | reverse complement strand
GGAAGGAATTTGAAACCCGATAAGGGTCTTTTCGGTAACTCTATTACTTCCATTCATAGTTATTTAGGTGGATCTTCTTATGTTTCTAATCTTTGAATTTCGATTGGTTTCCAAAATCAGTGCCAACGGTGCAGTGCTGTGCACTTTGGTGACGGTTGTTGCTGTTGACGAAGCAACTTTACAGACAGGCGGCATCTTTCAGCAGAGCAAAGCACCAAATCACGGGCTGTCGAATATCTTGTTGCGATCCAGCTCATTAGCCTTGGCCAGAGCGAGCTGACCCTGGTCGAAATCGCCGCGTTCAAAACTAATGTCAGCAAGTTTCGACCAGGCGGCTTGGCTGGTGGGATCTACCTGTACTGCTTGCCGGGTGGCTTCGGCCGCCCCTGTCAGGTCGTTGAAGCTGCGCAGTACGTTGGCAAGACACACCCATGCATCAGCTCGTTTCGGGTGATTGGGAAAGCACTGCAGAAATCTTCTTAACGTTTGTTGGGCTCCAGTGAGATCTTGACGGCTGCACTTTAGATAGCTGGTGTTCTTCCAGGCATCGAAATTGTCCGGCTTGATCTCAATAGATCTGCAAAGCGCCTCCTCGGCATCTTCCAAGTTACCCACCAGCCGGCGTAAAGTGTCGCCTAAGCTATTGAGCTCTTTCCAGTCTGCTCGGGCTGAATAAACTTCCAGAAGATAGCGGTAGAGTTTGTTGGCGGCGTCCTTATTGCCTGTCGATCGAAAGCTCCAAGCAAGCTCCCTGAGCGACTGTTCGTCATCGGGATTGTCGATTAGAGCTAGTCGATATGCTTCTTGCGCAATCGGCCCGTGGAGCGATTGCGCGAGCGTATACCAGAATCGATTGCTTTTAACTCCGACCTCACGCGCTTTGCCCAGTGTTCTTTCGGCTTCTTGATGCTCACCCATGTACTGAAATAGGGTGGCCAGCTGTTCCCACGCGGCTTCCAGGGTTTGGTCGATAGTTATGGCAGCCTGGGTTAACGTCAGCGCTCTTGCATAGTCCTGTGAGCTGAAACATAACTGCGCTTCGTCGAATAAGCCCTTTGCGTCTGACTGCTTCTTGATCGCCTTGTCCTCATTGTTTGCGGGAGTCGGGTAGAGTAAAGTTAGTGATACTGTTTTTCATTCTAGACTGATAACTCAAGGCCGGAAAGTTGAGTACATCATGCGAGCTTATCGAAGTGCCTATTGGACTGCCCGAACGGCTGTTGTCGTCTTTGCCTTGTCTGCTGCTATCTGTTTCCCTGTCCTATTCCTAGATAACAACTGGCGCGCGCTTGGACTTTTCGAGCTAGCGAAATCCGTCGATACATTTCCAAGCGTAACTCGATCCTTAATCATCAGTACTGCCTGGGATCTGTCTGCATCTGCTGTTTTCATGCTCTTGTTCGTTACTTATCGTCTATCCACTAACCTGAGAGCGTTAGAGGCCGACGGGCTTGTTTATTCTCCTTTGAACGCTGTCTTGGCATACCTCATTCCAGTCCTAAACATATGGCGTCCAATGCAGGTTATGGCTGAGATCTCTCGGGCAAGCGATGCCGGCGACGACTCATCGGATACATCGGATCGCACCGCCTGGAAGTCCATGCCGTTAGAGCCGGTCTTAAGGTATTGGGGGCTCGCTTGGAAATTGGTCGTAGCGGCACTTTGCTTGCATTTTGGATATTGGCAAGCACTCGCTTGCTTGGGAATGTCCCATGCAAGTTGGGCCGCAAGCGTCGGTTCGTGTAGATGGATGTTTGTTGAGTCGGTCTATGCGAGTTTTTTGATTCTATGTATTTTTGTTTTTCCGTTCATTCAAAAGAAACAGGATCTCAAAGCTGCCAGGTTGCAATTGCTGCCGGATGGTTCAGCTGGAGGAGCAAAAGCAGGAGTAGGCAGACCAGACAAGATATTAGTCGGCCTAGTGGTGCTCGCTTTGAGCGGGTTGACTCTTGATCTGTACGTAATGTCCAGCCCGGATAGAAGTGTTGCTTTCGCTTCTTATTTCTTGGGTGGTGGGGCAAATCTCGTCAAAAGGGTGATTGGACCAAATAATCAGCTTGAGGCGGTACTGTTGAGCAAACTCGGCGATCGATACAAGTACTGGGGAAAGCTGCTTGAAGCAGCTCGGTCGTATGAACCGGCTGCTCGAATTTTTGAAAGCGGCTCCAAACCTGACTACAAGAACGCTGCCCAAGCCTACTTGCAATTGGGTCTTTGCTATTCTGCCCTTAAAGATTATTCGCACGCAGAGCCGGCTTTCAAACAAGCGCTTGCAGCGATCGTCAAACTGCCTGAGACAACAGAGTCGCAGTTGGGATACGTCTTAACCCATCTGGCGAATTCTCTTTTCAAGCAGCGGAAGTTTGCCGAGGCAGAGCCACACTATCAGCGTGTTTTGGTTGCCCGGCGGGCCGGCAAGGACTTCCGCGGACCCAGCCTCGAAGTTTGCCGGACAAATTTGCTCAATGCATTTCGCTCGCAAGGCAAGCTGCAAGAAGCACAGCTCTTGCTGCAAGAAATCATTTTCGAGCATGAAAAGGAACTCTCGAATTCCAAAGCAACTGCGGGAAGTGCTAATTCTCTTGCCGACGAACTTACATTGCTGGCTGATATTCAGGCAGAATCAGGGAACTTCGAGCAGTCTGAGTTGACCTACAAAAAGGCTCTCAAGTTGAGAGAGAAGGCCCAGGACACGCACTCGGGTGGGCTAGCATGGAATCTCCTTGATCTTGGATGGCTGTATAAGAAGCTCGGTAAGCTCGAGCAATCCGAACAATTGATGAAACAAGCGATAACCCTCGACGCACAGCTCAAGAGTGGCTACTTGCCCGGAGATTATGCGGCGCTGGCTCAGGTGTATGACAAGCAAAAGCGCTATGCCGAGGCCGACCAGTTGTACGGGCGAGCCGAAGCACTGATAAAGCAAGACCAGCAGTTAACCGGATTTGGTACGCCGATTTTTGCCGGTAGAGTCAGTCGGCTGTTATCGCAGATTCCTGCGGAAAGAGCTGTGAAGCAGTTCGACTGGGCCTCTGAGTACGTTTCCGATCAAGCTGATCGATCGCCAGTCTGGAGTAGGAAGCTTATTGTTCTAGACTTGCGACCGGTAATTCGCGATTTCCGTACTGCAGCTCCTTTACCGGCTGGCTCTGCCGGTGTAAAGAGAAACTCCGGAGCCGTCTCAGTGGCAAATGATATAGGCGTAGTAATTCTTGAAGATCAGTTGCGAACGGTACTAGCGAAAGTAAATCGACAAGAAGCGCTTCAATCGTTCTCGTGGTCTAAGCCGTTCCTGCCTGAAAACAAGTCGCCTCGCGAGTCTTTGCCGGCGGCGATCATTGCCGGAACTACCTTACCGCCGCTTTCGGTTCAAGATTTGATTCCCAAACAGATTATCATCCTCAATTCATCAGACTATCAGAAGCTCAAAAAGGCCAGCGGACTGAGTGCAGACGAGGAAAGGCATCTCGGAATTGAAAGGGCCGGAGACATGCTTCGACCGTCGAAATGAATCGAATCTAGCTGACGGTGGAGACACCGGTGAATGCGGCTGGCGAGATCCGGTTGAATCGGTCCTATCTGAAGCGAACCGGGCCGGCTTCACCGGACGCTTGTAAATATCCGTTTGACTGCCAAAATGGATTTCGATTTACGACAGCCTGACGCATTTTCTCTTTGAGCAGAGCGGCGAAATCCTGCTCTTGCTCTAGTAACAGCACAATCTCTTCAAGCGTGCACAAGGCTACTTTACGGTCTCCGAGCGCTAACTTGCAAAGCTCAATTGCATCGAAAGTGTATCCGGTATTCGAAAAAAAGAAACCACGTGTGGCCTCTCTGCTGAAGAGGTTGACGAGATTTTGTGAGATGTCAGCCCGACAAAGCGGGTGGCTGTGCCATTTGATCTCGATGAGGTAAGGATGGTCGTCCAGCACGATCACCCCTTCCATAAGCCCGGGCTCGTCCGGTCGTTCACCGGCATAAAGTGTAATCGGCTCTTTGACGATGATTTCAGATGCTTTAAACAGGCTGTTGAAGGCAGCTTCAAGAGCTCGTCCCCGCCTAATTTGATCGGTGATGCCAAAGACACCGTTGAGTTCTCGCTTGATGGTGGCAAATGAATTCTTCTGCCGGTTGAGCTCGGTCAATTTGGCTTCTTGAGAGGCTATGTGAATCTCGCGAATGCGATCTTTTTCTTGTTGCTCTCTAGTTCGATTGTCCTTGACGTGAACCATCGCTTGCACTTCACCGACCAGGTTGCGTGCAATTTGCCTGTTGGCTGCGTTCAGAGCATGGTACTGATTAAACTCGATAATCTGCTTGAGGATCTGACGGCGTTGTCCGAGTGCTGCTTGCCCGGCCTGATTGAGACGATCCAAAACTAGTCTGGTGATCTCGTACTTACTGATCACACGCTGTACTAGGACTAAATTTGCTGCAATGTCTCGCAGCATCTCCTCTTCAACTTCGGCATATCGGAAAAAGCCGAGGATGTCATTCTTGGAGTTGCAAAGCGCCGGAATCGCCTGAACCAAAAGGTTTGTCAGGTCTCTGGGATAGTGAGAGGATATGTTCATCAGCTATCGATAAACGTGGTGCAGAAACCGCTGATAATCTAGCGCATTTGAGCAACTTCATCTAGAGGCTCCAGCTAAGTTGTAAGTAAGCAAGCTCGAGGCACTCGCGGCACTTCCTGCTCCTGTCCTTAACCAATTGAAGTTGGCGATCAATGTGGTGAACAGCGCTGCTGCCAGGGTATAGCAAGACGGTAAGACGGTAGTGCCTACCCTTGAATCGGGGTCCTTGACCGGTAAGGAGCGAGAATTTGGACGCTCAGCAGAACTTCGATCCCGAAGCGTTGGTGGGAAGCGTACTGGATGGTCGGTATCGGCTGGATTCGATTATAGGAGCAGGCCGGATCAGCGTTGTCTATGAAGCCCTGCACTTAATGATGAATCGCAAGGTCGCAGTAAAGCTTTTGCGTCCGAGCGTGACTAGCAGTCAGGAAAGCATGCGTCATTTTAGATTGGAAGTGCAGGCCGTTAACTTGCTGGATCTCCCGGGCATCGTGCGAATTCATGACTTTGGGCTATCACAAGAAGGCACGAGCTTTCTCGTAATGGACCTTGTTGACGGAGTGACTCTGGCTGCAGTCCTGAAAGAATGTCCGAGTTTGAGCGTTGCGCGAATACTCCACATTTACCGCCAATGTTGTGAAATCCTTTTGCACGCACATAGACGTGGAGTCTTTCACCGAAATTTGAAACCAAGCAATATCATGCTGACATCAGTTGATGGACGGCAGGACCAGGTTAGATTGGTAGACTTCGGAGTAGCTAAGCTGGTTTCAGACGAATCCGGTGACTGGAGAAGGCTGACTCCTACCGGTGAACTCTTGACGGAATTGTCCTACCTGAGCCCTGAGGAAAGTAGAAGTGCGCAAGTTGATGCTCGATCAGAGATTTATTCGCTTGGCTGCGTAATTTACGAACTGCTCAATGGAAGCCCTCCAGGTAGAGAGCAATTCTTGCTTGATATTGAAAGCCCTGCCAGTAAAGGTGGCGATTCTAAGCTTGTGAAAGGGCTGCAGTCCGTAGTGCATAAATCAATGGAGAAGGAGCCTGACCGCCGGTATCAATCCGCCAGCGAAGTGATTGCGGCTCTGGACTGTTTGAAGGAACACGGAATTGCTAAGACTCGGCTGCCAACTCGAAAAATTGTCTGGCTTCTTTCTTCGTTTGTGTTAGTGGTGATCGTCTGCCTTGGCTGTTGGCTTACTTGGAATGGCAGTGATGGGCTCGCCCGAGCGAGGCTTGTAAATCTATACATCGGTGCAACGACTGCCAGAAATGCTCCTAAGTATCTCGACAACACTATTTCACTGGCCTCCCAAGAACTGCGAGCGGGCCACGCTGCAGAAACAATCAAAATTTTGAATGGAATTGAATTGGATGTCGCACAGACCTTTCACGACCCCTCCTTCCAAAGCACTGAAGTAGGAATGTTGCTGGCTAGAGCTTATCGGAAGGTCGGAGACGAGGAGATGGCTAGGCGCAGATTTGAGTTGACAACCAAGCAATTAGGAATGCTTTCATTCAACGAGAGCAGGACCGGCAAGACGGAGCAAGCGGTGAGAAATTGTGAACGAAGATTCGAGCTTCAACGCGAGTTCTGTGCTGCCAATTCTCCCGAAATGGCCGATGCTGTCCTTGGATTGGAGGAGGCCTGTTGGACAGCTCACCAGGAAGCGCGAGCGCTGCAAGTGATAGAAGATGGGCTCAAGAACTTAACTGGAGATACCGCGAAGATACGAGATGCGCGCCAGTGGTTGCTTTCGGACCAAGCCGGACTGCTTCGTTCTGCCAAGAGGTTCGCGGAAGCAGAGCAGCTATACGAGAAGGTGATTGAAGAAAGGACGTTTCTTTTTGGTGAAACTCACCCATGGACAACCGGCTCGGTTCGCGAGCTCGGGAGGTTCTTTGTCGAAACCAAGCAACTCGACAGAGCGGAGAGATTGTTCCGGCGAGCTGCGGCAAACGATCAGTTGAGACAAAGACCCGAAGTGCTGGACGACCTAAGTTTGCTTGGCGACGTGCGCTTTAGTCGAGCAGACCGAGCCGGTGCTTATCGGATTTACCTCCAAGCTTTTAAGGCAAGCGAAAAGGTTAAGAAAATGGACAGAGAGCGATATGTCGGCTTCTTGCAAACTTATACAGGCTTCTTGCATCGAGACCAGCGCGAGAAGGAAGCGGCTGAAATCGACAAGCTGATTGCGGCGGAAGCTAAATAGTTTCGACCTAGATTCGGCGATTTGGGATCGGTCTGTTCATGCAGCTGGGATCGAAAGGCGTTTCCTGTTGTTGCAAGCCGCCGATCTCGATGTCGAGCGCAAGACCGTTTCTGTAAGTGCTTCTCTTGCTCAGTCTGGCAGAGAGCCTTTTGCTGTCTCCGGAATACTGCTGTAGTTCGGGACCATCGAGCGGATAGCCGGCCAGCGGTTGTCCTCCATGCTTGCCTCCGGATTTGGTGCCCAGATATCTGACGTTATCTCTGAACACGATTACCGGTGTGACTCCACTGGCTAGATTAGTATCCGCCACTACTGAGTACTGAGCATCAGCAGTAACCCCTACTAACAGCGGATCGCGAAGCACGGTCTTTCTGGCAATCTTGCCGTCTCCAGCGAATTCGTACGTGTACATTTCGTTTGGTCCGCAGCGAAATGGTTCGTTTAGCATTGCGAGCACTGCGTCGATACGCGGCTGCAAGTGACCGTTTCTCAGCCAATAATAAAGATGCTCGGCGAATTGCTTTGCTGTGCTGGTGGGCATTTGTCCGGAAATCTGTTGCATGCGGGCATCCTGATCGACCGGATAGTCTCCGCCTACGACGTCGTAGGCTGTCACTTGATTGTCGCAGAAGTTGTCGATCGACAGAAAGTCATTCCACGATTGTAAGCCTGGTACCGAGCCTCCGGAAAGTTTGAGTGTCATGCCTCCCTTGGTTGCAACGTCTGGCAATGTACCAGGTTGACTGCATGAGGCGCATGAGAATTTTGTGCTCGGGTCTAAGCCGAATGGAAGCAACGGTAGGTTCTTCGCTGTGAATACACATTCAATTCTGACGATCGAGCAGATATGATCGGCATCTGATTCGCGAAACTCTGATGAAGGAACAATCGACGATGAGTTTCCGATGCCTGCAAATGTATAAGATCGGTTGGCGACCGGAATATCGACAAAGGCTCTATAGTTTCCACCCTGGCTGTCTTCGCTGGAAACTTGTGCGATGTGGTTGGGTTGAGGCACCGGCACCGCTGTTGTACTTCCGTGTGCCAACCAGCCGCTGGACAAGCAGACTGACTCGAGCTGGAGGTTGCCGGGCAGATTCGCATTCAAGTAAGCTGAGACATCAGCCAATGGGTCTACTACTTCTCCGTCGATATCGACATACGTAACGGCACCGGTCAACGAGTCGTTTAAAATTGAGTTCAGCTCATCGATAGTCTTTGCCAAAGAGACTCGATCGCTTTCAGCCAGTGACATGATTGTCTGGTTTCGCAACTGGCGACCGATGATTGCGTTCTGCCTGATCGTTCCAACTAGAGTGTTGATGCCGATTACCGGCAACGGTTCT
>CAZSNX010000186.1:7062-8167 GCA_964607945.1 uncultured Candidatus Obscuribacterales bacterium | reverse complement strand
CAATATTCAAAGATTCTTTATGCAGCAATTGATCCGCTCGGGAATAGCGGTAGACCTCCAATACTTCCTGAATCATCTCGAGGAGCTCTGAATTGCTCTGTTTTACCAGAGCCAAAATTTCCGACTGCTTGACCGTCAGAGTTCCACTTTGCCCTTGTATCAATGCCCCTAACACCTGATCGGCGGCAATGAGCGGTGTCTTCAAATCATGGGCGAGGATAGCCAGAAAAGATTCACGCTCTTTCCTCAATCTCAATTGATCGTCTTCAGCCTTTTTGCGTTCCATAAACTGGCCGATCGAGCTGCCCAGAGAGTCGAGCAATACAGCCAGTCGTTCATCAGGGCTGTGTTGCTGACTGCCGATAAACTCCATGCACCCGACTACTTGTCCTCGCACGACCAGCGGGAATCCCATCGCCGATTGAAATCCTTGGGCTGCACACTCCGCCTGACAGGTAAGATGCGAATCTTTTGCTATATCTTTGACGACAATCGCGTGCTCATTCTGCCAGATTCGGCCAGCCAATCCTTCGCCAGATTTGTATTCCAGCCGCCTTAAATACTGATCGAAATCGTCCAGTTGCTCTCTTTGCGCGAAGTAAGTTTGAGCACAGGTTAGGTACAGTCCTCCATTGCCGACAGTCCAGAGCGCGCCCCAATTCCATCCCTCCATCTCGCAAATACACTTGAGTACCTTTCGCATCGCATCGGTGAGTGAATCAGTTTGCGCCAGGACAGCCGTCACCGCATGCTGCAACCCGAGACGCCGCTCTGCCTGCTTTTGCTCGCTGATATCGCTTATGAAGGCAGCGAAAAGATGACTTTCCCCCTCGTGTACGGCTAATAGCTCCATATCGACTGGAAATTCATGCCCATCTCTCCGGATAGCGGTCATTTCAACCCGCCGGCTAACCAACCTACCTTCGCGGTCAGCCAAAATAGCTCTTATCCCTTGACCATGCACCCGCCGGAAACGTTCAGGAACTATTGTCTCGGATAACAACCGGCCTAAAACCTCCCGGCGCGCCCAGCCGAAACAACGTTCAGCTTCTTTGTTCCAATCGATGATCGCTCCATTTGCATCCATCCCGATGTAAGAGGCCAT
>CAZSNX010000186.1:5560-7052 GCA_964607945.1 uncultured Candidatus Obscuribacterales bacterium | reverse complement strand
CGGCGTGCAAGCGGCGCTCACTTTGCCTGAGCTGCTCTTCCAGCTGTTTGCGCTGAATAATCTCGCTGTCCCGCGATTGCAAGACCCGCTCTAGCTCCTCCCTGGCAATCTTCTCGTTATGAATATCCGCACCGGTGCCGATCCAGCGCACCACTTGTTGACTTTCATCGAAAACGGGCGCGGCATGCGTCTTAAACCAGCGATAACTGCCATCCCGCGCTCTAATTCTTGACTCCACATCGTAAACGCTGCGCTGACCAATAGCAGTCAGCCAGATGCTCAAGATCCGCTCGCGATCCTCCGGATGCACGCACTCGAACCAGCCGCCGCCCATCAGCTGCTCGTAAGGAACTCCAGCGAACTCACACCAGCTTCGGTTGACAAAATTGCAATCCCCTTCTGCCGAGCAGCTCCAGACTATTTGAGGAATTGCATCAGCCAGGGTGCGAAACCATAACTCGCTACCTTGCATATCAAGGTCATATTCAGATGAAAGTTCGGATTGTTTGTCCATGGAATCTGCCACCACTCACGGTTCATCAGCATCGTTGAGCGACCAGTCATATGGCAGGTAAACCACCTCCACTTTCTTCTTGTCGCCAAATTTCTGCCTGATCGTTTGAGGAGCAAAGGACAGCGCGTAATCAAGAACGACTTCGTCATCGGTCGGCGGGGATTCCGAGTTAGCTGCCGGCCGATCCGAGGAGATGAAGTCTAACGGAAACCACTGAAAGAGCTTGGATAGCTTCAAGACATTGTGCTCGGGATCGTATTGAACGTGATTGGGGTCACTCATATATCGTCGAGCAGCGAGATCAAGATCTGCGTTTAGCCGATCGGCCGTGTAAGCCGAGCTGCCCAGCATAGGACACCCTTTGGCTGCACAAACTATTGCAAAGTGCATGCGCGGATCCTTGAACTCCTTTCGAATTATCTTGTGTTCTATGTCGTAAAGGTTTAACACGCGGCCGGCAACATTGTACTTGAATGCTTCCCAGAGGTTGGGAATCTGGCGGGCGCTGTTAGGCGGATAATAAGCTTTGCTGCCATGTATCGGATAGTGCTCGAGCACTATCTTGATAATGATTGAATTATAGGCGTTAATCCAAAATGCCTTTTTCTCAGCGGGACTGAATTGCTCATATTGTGCAGCATCAACAGCAGCTAATTCGCCAAGATACTGATCAAGCGACTCCTGATGCTCTTTCCACAAGCGGTAATGAATTCCTTTGCCATCCGAGTACTGCTTCAGCTCTGAGCTCAATAGCCGATGGCTTTGGTCGAATGCAGCTTCGACCGGCATTGTCAGGCATAAAAGCAGCATTACCGCCGGAGCCAGAAGGTCCGTAAGTCTGCTGAAATAGTTCGCAAAGTGCATTCTATGGCGAGGGAGGTAAGGAAGAATGGCTCCCGTCACAGCGCGGCTCATGTTTGGTGTGCTTGCAATTACACAATGCAATCGTCTGCTCTTCCTCGAGAGTAAACACCAGCG
>CAZSNX010000186.1:0-5550 GCA_964607945.1 uncultured Candidatus Obscuribacterales bacterium | reverse complement strand
TCCGCAGCGGCACCACTTGTAAGTGCCGGCGGCAAGCTTTAAAACTGCTGGCTTGCGGTCGGCTATTTCCGGCTCACTCATTTATTCATCCTCCGATCGAGTCGACTTTACATTATCTTCTCTTCATTCAAAATTAGCATCTACGATCGTCCAGTCAAGCGGTCGACTGTCAAAGCAATGCCTGCCGGCTTGAACACGGGCAACGAGCATCGCTTGTTGGCACAAGCGAAGGCGGCAGCTTTGGGTAGTTCAGGGAACTCCACATCCATATTTGGTAGCGGACCCTCTCTTCTATCCCACCAATCGACCCGCTTGTAGACCGCTGGATAGCTGATGGCAGCCAGGAAGAGCCCCTGCGCCTGAGGGTCATCTTTATGCCCGACAACAGTAATATGGGCCGGCTCGGCGGCCAGCTCCGAATCAGCAAGCAATATGCCAGCCACCAGATAGATTCGTTGATTGGCTATTGCGGGCGTAGCGAGATATCGCATGGCATGCTCTGCCATTTGGCGATAGGCCGGCTTGCCATCATAACGATAAAGCGAGTTGGCGAAGCGCGCCACCATCACATTTTCTTCCAGCACTGGCAAAGAGCGTTGGACTGCCGAATGATTTAGTTCGGCTGTTGCATAACCTGCTGAGTGCCCGTCCGTCGAAGCTTCCTTAAAATGCTTGGAGATAAAGTCCGCGGACTGCTCGGCTGCTGCTAACCACTTGCGTTCTCCGGTCACACCATAGAGTCCGAGCAGAGCGCGACCCATTGCTAGTGTGTCTCCAAGATAAGGTCCAGCTGAATCGTTGCCGTCGTGCCTGAATCCGCCACCATTGATTGCTCGGTTGGAAAGCACCCACTGCGTAGCTTTCTTTGCCTCGTCCAGATATTTTTGCTCGCCGCTGGCCGCATAAAGGGCTGTCAGGGCGTTAATCGCCCAACCGTTTTCGCGAGCATAAATGTGTTTGTCTATGCGTGGAATTCCCCTCAGACGCCGCTGTGCGTCTGCCAGCTTGAAGTACTCACCACTGTGCTGCCCCTGCACGAGATCGGCATCCTGACTGGTATAGAAAGCACCATCGGGGCTCTGCAAGAAGGTCATGAGATAGTCATTGATCTTTCGGGCTGTGCTAAGAAAGCTTGGATCGCGCCAAAGCATATATGCTTGCGAATAAATTCGCATGTTTTCAGCTTGCATCTGCATGATCTTTTCGTAGTGCGGATGATTCCAATCACCATGTGTCGAGTACTGATAGACACCGCCCCAGATTGGGTCAACCAGCTTCATCTGATGCTTGAGCGTTTCGCTGGCCATTCTTTCGCATTGCTTATCTCCCGACTTGGCACGCGCCAGACAATATTCAATCGTGTCCCAGTCGAGAAATTTCTGCCCATCCGGAGCCTTACCCCAACCACCGCGGGCAGTATCGTAATTGCTTGCGAAGCGGGAGCGTAACTCTTTCAACAAGGCAGCCGACAGGAAGGCGTCACGCCCGAACTTAACTGTACGATTGGTGGCGCCCTCTTCCGGCACCGGCCTCTTGACTATCCGCTGCAACAAACTCGTCATCTCCGCGGCGGAGATGTAGCCAGACCTTTTTGCGAGTTCCTGCCCTTTCCCATTAAAAATGATAGTGGCGGGCCACCCGTACTCTTCATATCGATGGGAAAGATCCGGCCGCGCGTCTTGATCGACTTTCAAAGCGACGAAGTGTTGATTGATCAGTTTTACAACAGCGGGATCGTTGTATGTCTTTTCATCCATGACGTGACACCAATGACACCAGACCGCCTCGAGATCGAGCAGCACACAGCGATTGTCCTTCTTTGCCCGCTCGAATGCGGCATCGGACCATGACTCCCACTTAATACCGCCTGCGCTACCAGCAGACGGACTCGCCAAGACAGACTGCATACAGAGGGCGGCAAAGAGAAGCCAGGAGATGAACGTGCGCACTGCTCTTTCCTCAAATCAATCAAACAGTGGCTAGCGTACAGGCTGACGCTATCTATTGCAAACTTGGCAAGCGATCCGGCAATTTCGGTCGGACTTGCGAAAAGCAACATCTGCAAAAGGTCAATTCGAACAATAAATAGTCGGCAAAGATCTCGTTTTGCACTCGCTTCCGGGCAACTGCCAGAACCACTCCGACACACGCTTTCATGCCATTGCCTGCGCCGGACTTGCTCAGCGCTCTGTTTCTGCTATACGCCCTAGTACTCCATCGAAAAGAAAAACGGACGGAAAAGTCGGGGCAACGCCCCAAACCAATTCCGTCCGTTGCCTAACTAGAAAGAAGCTGGACTGAGCTCGCATCAGTCATCACGCTTCTTATTCTTGTCTCGGCCAGAGCTCGTGTAGTCGCCCAGCAGACCCCGGTAGTAGAGGAAAGCCAGGAGCGCGATATCGAGCACCACCATCAGACCGAGAGCGAATGGATAGCCCCAGAACCAGTTGAGCTCCGGCATGTTGAGCGGCGACCGATCGGGATTGAAGTTCATGCCGTAGATGCCGGCAATGAAGATCGGCGGCGTGAAGATGACGGTGATAATCGTCAACACACGCATCACTTCGCTCAACCGATTGTTGATGCTGACCATGTGCAAGTCACGGTTGGCATCACACTTTTCTCTCGCCATTTCGATGTCGTCGATCAGGCGGATGGTGTGGTCGTAGCAATCACGCAGAGAGACACGCGTATCAGGCGAGACCAAGGTTCCGCCATCTCGAATAAGCTGATTGACAGCATCGCGCAGCGGACGAACAGCACGGCGGAGCGTCAGCACCTCGTCCTTAATGGCGTGAATCTTCGCCGGCATACGACCGTCCAACCTCTTGACGATTTCGGCATCCAACACCTCGAGTCGCTCGAGGATATTGTCGACCATCGGCATATAGCCGTCGATGGCAGCGTCGAGAATCGCGTATGCAAGGTGGTCAGCTTTGGCGGCACGGATGGAGTGCACATCTTTCCGCAGGCGGTCTCGCACCGAACCGAGACAGTCGCCGCCTGGACGTTCCTGAAAGGTAAGCACGAACCGCTCGCCGAAGAACAGGCTAAGCTGCTCGATCTCCAGTTTCCGCCCGGGCGAGATCATGCGAGCCACCACGAAGTAGTGGTCCTTGTAGAGCTCGACCTTGACACGCTGATTACCACGAGCAACGTCCTCGAGCGCCAGATGATGCAGCCCGAACACCTTCCCAATCTCTGCCAGGACTTCGGCAGTGACTGGACCGTCGATATTCAGCCAGGTAACTGAAAACTTGTCGATCAGCGGCCGAACGTCTGCGAGATTGGCGAGTTTTGCCACTACCAGATCGTCCTGGTTGTATGCCGTCACCTCGATCTTGGGACCGAGTGCAACTGCTGACTCGGCAGCGCCCCCAGGCGAGCCAACTCCGGTAGCGATGTCGGGCGGCAAGCGCCCGTCTGTGACGTGTTTCATCTTCAGTTCTCCCTTCGTCAGACCGGTGCCGGCCGCTTTCAGCAGACAGCACCTGTTTTGAGATTGGAAAAAGGAACACCGCCCGGAGCGCTTCGAACTGCAAGCGCTCCGGGCAAGTACCATTCGTTAAGGCTGGATCTCAGCCAGGTCGGCCACGCTGGCGATCACCAACCGGATCACATCAACCAAGAATGCCAGGTTGAGCGTGCCAACCCGGTCCCCGGTCGAGTGATAGTTGGGATTGAAACCGCTGTCCGTGAACTCTTCCGAAAGGCAGAGAGCCGGATAGCCTCGGTCCAGGAAGCCGGCATGGTCGCTGCGATCCTTCACCGCCTTGTTGTGCGTATCGAACGGATTCAGGTTGAGCCCGTAGCGCAGGACATTTCCGGCGAAACGAACGTACAAGGCATGCGAGCCATTGCGGTTGTTCTCGTCGTGGATGTCCAACCGATTGCCCGGTTTCGCGCAGTAGCCAATCATGTCCAACTGAATCATGGCGATGACATTGGTGCCGGCCTTGTACACCTTGTCGGAGTAGGCGTAGCTGCCCCACAATCCCTGCTCTTCGCCGGTGAAGTGGACCAGGCGGACGGTGCAGCCGAGCGACAGACCGACCAGAGCTCGCGCCAGCTCCATCAATGCAACGGTGCCCGATGCATCGTCATCGGCTCCCGGAGCAACGCGCTCGGCACGCCAGGTATCTCCGGCCGTGGAGTCGAGGTGCGAACCGACGATCAGCACCTTGTCCGGATTGATCTTGCCAGGAATCTCGACCACGAGATTGTTGTAGCTGCGCCCGCGAACCTGGTATGGGTCGCGAACAGGATTGAGTCCCAGCGAACGATAGTGCTCCTCCAGAAAGGTCATCGCGAAGTCGATGTCCTTCGTGAAGCTGTTGCGGCTGGCGATCGTGGCTGTCTTGCCTCCGGCAGTTACCGGCTTCTCGCCAGTCAGCCGCTTCAGAATTTCGAGCACTCCGGCCACCTGGACTTTGCCGAGCAAAGCCGCCACTCGGGGATCAGGAGCTGCCGCATGAGGCAGGATGTCTCGCGGGCGAGGAAGAGACTCCGTGCGTCGAACTTCGTCGCGATCGAACTTGCAGGTATGGGTATGAGCTTTGCCTTCATGAGCCGACGAGTCGAAGTCGGACGACCGGCGCGTCAGCACTCTGGCAAGGAAGAAGAAGACGACCAGGAGAAGCAGAAACAGAGCGGGCCAGGCAAGGCCGCTCAAGGCGATTGCTTGAGGAAGCATGGTTGAAATCCTTTCTCGCTGTTAAGTCAGCGTAGAGAAGTACGAGGCTAACGCGCCTGCGTCAGCTCGTAGGTTTGAAGCCAAACAACCGACGAGTCTTCTAAACCATTAGTCTTCTTAACCGGAACACTTATGAGTTCCGAACCCCGAAAGCAGGTAAGAGCCTAGGTTTGAAGAGGAAAACGCCTGTTTTGTTTGTAGAAACTCTGTGTTTTAGATAAAAGAAATAGGGCCAAACCGTAAGCTTTTCGCCCAATCCAAGTCAAATGAACAATCTATAGTAATTCCCAATAACCGGCTTAAACAAACGAAATACAGCTCTTGGAAACAAGGAAATGGATCCCCCATTACTATTTGAACGCGGGTGATATTTCCACATCTGCCTCGGAAGGCATTTCACAGTATTTTCCCTCCCAGAACTCCGTACTTCACGTTTGCGCATCCTAGTACAAAGTCCACAAATAGATCTAAAAAGTCGGCTTTAGCTCGTTTTGGGACGAAGTTCTCAACGCTGCGCCGTTGTGAAAGCAGATAAACTTCAGCGCATTCCTTGCTTAGTCCGTACCTACCGGTCAAACTTTCAAAGACATCCTTGACAAGCAAATTCACTCACACTTCTTTCTGAAATTGAAATTCGCGTAGCAAGTTAGGCGCTTAAGAAGGCGCTGGCATCACCACCTGACATCCAGCCGGGGTCGATTTACATCCAAGAAAAGTCAACCGGCATCCTTCGAATTTGCGCAATCAAGAAGTACAAATTGCGAAAGTCGATCAAATTACCGCCTAATCCGCAGCTAGAAATTGCAATAGAGCAGTTGCATTTTGACGCGATTCGTCATCGCCATTCTTTAGAATTC
>CAZSNX010000185.1:0-8180 GCA_964607945.1 uncultured Candidatus Obscuribacterales bacterium | reverse complement strand
GGAAGGACTCTGTTTTCGGCAGTCTGAAGACGACTGGTCCAACACCGCCATAGGCAAGCGAAGCCTGTTGGATTTTGTTGTCGGCGATGGTCATTCGGATTGCCGCTGTGAATGCTGATATATCCAGATTCTTACGCTTGGATACCTTGAACAGCCGAATCGTTTCCTGGGACTCAGGCAAAGGAACGATGATTCGCGAAATCATCTCGTCGGCTCTCATGTCTAGCTGCTTATAGCCTTTGTAAAAGGAGTTGATGTTTACCAAGCGTTTTCCGCCCGCGCCAATCAGCTCGATTTGCGCTTCCATCACAAACAGCCAGGGAAGGCTATCTGCTATTGGTGAGCCATTGGCGATGTTGCCCGCAAGTGTTCCGGCATTGCGAATCTGAGGGGAGCCGAATAACCACATGATTTTGTAGAGTTCAGGCATTTCTTCGCGTGCCCATGCTTCCAATGAGGTGAGCTTGGCACGACCGCCGACTATCAACTTTCCGTCTTCTACGTAAACCTGAGACATTCCCAAAAGGTTGGAGAGGCTCATTACCACAGATGGATCCAATCCACGCTTATTGCAATTGACGCAGATGTCGGTGCCTCCGGAGACGATCACAACATCCTGTTGTTTCGACTTGAATTCCACTGCTTGTTCCAGCGAAGTCGGGATAAAGCATTTGTGTCCGTTGTGCTCTATCAAGGCTGGCTGTCTGGAATGTGTGCTGAACTGCTCGATCATCTCACTTTCCGGATAGAGTTCTCGAATGCTGCGGATGCGAGTCGTGTCAACTGCCAGACCTGCCGTAACGATCGATTCATAGCCTGTACATCGGCATAGGTTGCCGGTCAACGCATCCTTGATGTCTTGCGCCTCAACTGGTTTCTTGCAATCAAAAAGCGAACACATCGACACTACTATGCCAGGGGTGCAATATCCGCACTGAGCCCCGTGATTGTCTACCATAGCTTCTTGCACAGGATTGAGCGCGTCGTTATCCTTCAATCCTTCAACCGTCACAATATGACTGCAATCAAGCTGATGCAAGAACTGTATGCAAGAGTTGACCGGTAGATAGGCCAACTCCCCTTCCGAAAGTTTGCCGATCATGACAGTGCATGCGCCGCAATCACCTTCAGCGCAGACGACTTTTGTTCCGGTTGCAGACTGCCCATATCGCAGGTAGGTCGACAACGGAGCAAAGACCGCAGAGCCGCTTACGCGGTGCTCTTTCCCATTTACGTAAAGAAGTAAGTAATCTCTCATCGATAGCCCAGCCAGAGGATCGAGTCAATATTTAATTGACATATCATAGCGGAGATCCGGCAAAAGTGTTTTAGCTTGACACCTCTGGTTCACCGGTTTCGATGGCGTTGGCCTCTGTTTTATTTTCTAGTTTGAGCAGCCTGACTAGTGGCTCAATTGTCAAACCCGGTACCAGAAGCGTAAATAACACCACGCCGTATGTCATGTTGAGCAGTTCTTCACGACCGGGAAGATCTAGCGGAAGGCTCAGCGCCAGAGCCATAACAAGCGCGCCGCGCAGACCTCCCCAAAATAGGAGGTGTCGCCACTTCCGTGGAATCGGATAAGCTCGTGTCGAGACAAAAGGGCAGATGCCATAGATGACAATAAAACGGGCTGCGAAGACCGCCAATACCCCCAAAAGGATTAGGTCTACGTGTTGCAGCAGAACTGGCAGCTGGACTTGCAATCCGATCAAGAGGAACAGGAGCGAATTGCCTAGGAATGCAGCATACTCCCAAAATGAATTTACGGCTTCTCTCGTGCTCGCCGACATTCCGGTGCGGCTGCCATAGTTGCCGATGATAATGCCGGCGGTGACCACTGAGATAACTGGTGAAACGTTAATATGATCGGCTGCGAGGAAAGCACCATATGCAGTGATGGTGGTGAGATTGATTTCCAGCAAATGGTCATCGATCGCCTTGGTTATCCTCGAAGCAGCTAAGCCGAACAAAGCTCCCAGCAAAGCCCCTCCTAAGACACTCAGCAGGAAATTGATTGAAGACGCAACTGGTGAAAATTGCTGATTGGCAACCACTGCCGCCAGCACGAGCTTGAAGAGCACCACGGCAGTTCCGTCGTTGAACAAGCTTTCACCCTCGATAATTGTGGTTAACCGATGGTCTATACCGAGTTGCCTGAAGAGCGCAATGACTGAGACAGGATCGGTTGCAGCCACCATAGCGCCGAACAAAAGAGCAGTGTTGAGGTCCATCCTGCCCGTCTGGTGCAGAATTCCCGCTACACCCAGCATGCATACAACCACGCCGACTGTAGCTAAAGCGCTGATTGGGAGCCAGTCTCGTTTTAGTTTGGTAATGTCCAGGTTCCAAGAAGCTTCGAAAAGCAGGGCCGGCAAGAAGATCACCAGTACAAGTTCTGGGGTCATCGAGACTGGTGGAATAATCCGGCACAACCCTAAAGCGAAGCCGGCAATAACAAGCGCCACTGCATACGGGATTTTGACCCACCTGATGACAACTGCTGTGGCTGATGCGACTAAAACAAGTGCGATCAAAGTTTCGACGCGCGGGATTAGCGATAGGTGCTCCATCTCTATTAGTTTGTGCCGCGTGACAACTGGCGGTGAGTGCTGGGGCTTTGACATTTAATGAAGCGGAAGCCGCAGAGTAAGAGCGCTTACGATTCATACCCAGGTATTCTATTCGGACCAACGTGAGCTTGAGAACTCGGTACGCAGAAAGCCCAAAGATAATGAACAGACCGTTCTATGAGCTTGATCCGAAGCGTTTGTGGCAGCGCGCACCCTGGTCATTTGTACTGGCCGGACTAGCGGTTTCGCTGATGACGTTGTTCATTCAGGCAACTCATGCACAAGCGAGTATCGCCAATGTTCCAATGCTGTACCTGCTGGTCGTGATTGCAATTGCTTTGTTTCTAGGGCGACTGCCGGCAGTCCTGGCATCGATCGTCTCCTTTCTTTGTTTCGACTGGTATTTTGTTGAACCACGGCATATGCTGACGGTTCAACAGCCGGCCGAATGGCTGGCGCTTTGTACATTCTTGCTGACCGCAACTGTTACCGGTCAGCTAACAGCGCTCCTGACTGCCAGAGCGGAGGACGCCCAAAGAAGGAGAGTTGAAATGGCTGCGCTCTCTGACGCCAGTTGGGCGGTTGCAGCCGAGCTCGATCGAGACAGAGCATTGGACAAGTTATTGTCCAAGCTGGCGGAGTTAGTTGAGCCTCAAGCAGCCGCTCTGATTATTCGAGACGAGTTGCAAAAGGAGGTGGTAGTCGCGCGATACGGATTGCCTGATAGCACTTGCGATACTGGTATTGCTGGCGATGTAACTCGATTGGTGCTGGAAAGTGGCGATTTGATTGGTGCAGAGCAGGGCAAACAGTGCCAAAAGCAATCTGTCATTTCAGAAAAGCTGTCCGTCATCTATCTGCCAATCATAGTTGAGAATCAAGTCTTAGGAGTCCTCTATCTCAGGCTGAAAGATAGGAGGAGCTTGTCTAACACTGAAATTCAAGTTGTTGACTCACTTAGAAATCATGCGGCGGTTATCCTGCAGCGCGATAAGCTGATGAAAGCGGAGGCTAAAGCGCAAGCGCTGATTGAGGCGGATCGATTGAAGACCGCCCTCCTGTCAATGGTGTCTCATGATTTCAGGAGTCCGCTTACTTCGATTAAGGCAAGTGTGAGCAGTTTGCTGGAAGAAGGGGCGCCGGTAGCTCCGGAGGTGCAGCGTGGATTGCTCTTGGCAGTCGAGCAGGAGACCGACAGGCTGAATCGAATGGTTGGAAATATTCTGGACCTATCGCGTCTGGAAGCCGGTGCCTGGCGGCCACGCAAGGAGGCAGTTCCAGTGGCGGAGCTGATCGGTTCTGCTCTGGACTACTTTAGTCGCGAGGATAACAACAGAATACAAGTGATTTTGGATCGATCGGTCAGCGAGATATCAGTTGATTCAGTACAGATGGTGCAGGTTCTGAAGAATTTGCTTGAAAATGGATTGAAGTATTCTTCACCTGACAGCAAGGTTGAACTGAGAACGGTGGCGGAAGATCACTCATTGACTTTCGAAGTATTGGACAGTGGTCGGGGCTTACCGAAGGATGAGGAAATGAAGATTTTCGAGCCGTTTTTTCGGGCGCCTGGTCTCAAGGAAAGTTCGGTGCCGGGAGTGGGAATCGGGCTTGCAATCTGCAAATGATTGATCGAAGCTAATGGTGGGTATTTAACTGCGTACAACAGGCCTGATGGTGGTTCCGTCTTTCGTGCTACTCTTCCACTGGATGCTGCTGACTAGTGTGCAGATGAGATTCAATCGATGAAAGTTCTGGTCGTAGATGATGAGCCGCAGATTAGACGTGCTTTGCGAGCCGGTTTGGAACGAAGCAGTTACGAAGTGATAATGGCCGCTTCCGGAGAAGAAGGCCTGGATTTGGCCGCACTGCACAATCCAGACCTGGTGATTTTAGACTTGGCGATGCCTGGTACGGACGGTTATGAAGTTTGCCGGCAGCTAAGGGAGTGGAGCAACAAACCGATAATTGTGCTTTCTGTAAGGGATGGCGAAGACGACAAAATTCAAGCGTTGGATCTTGGTGCCGATGATTACTTGACGAAGCCTTTTGGCGTGGGAGAACTGCTCGCTCGTGTGCGGGCCGTATTGAGAAGAACAGGGCAGCAAGAGGAGCCGGAGGAGCCCACCTTCACTTGCGATTACCTTTACATCGACTTCGCGCACCGGCTGGTGCAATGTGATGGAGTAGAGGTGCATCTGACACCGATTGAGTACGATTTGCTCAAGTATATGGCGTCGAATGCGAACCGGGTATTGACCCATCGTCAACTTTTGACCAAAGTTTGGGGACCGGAGTATGCTGACGACCATCATACTTTGCGTGTTCATGTAGCCAACCTTCGCAACAAGATTGAAAAGACTCCGGAAAGACCGCGCTTCATTCATACTGAAACACGAGTAGGCTATCGGTTTCGTACGGAGAGCTAAAACTCGAATGCTTGCCAAGGGAGGCGGTCGTGGTGCCTGGCACCGCCGGCGGTCTTAGATACCGCAGATGGTTACTGCATTCTTGGTTGTGGTCCTCTTTGCAACGATGATTGAATTTGTGTTTGGGTTTGTTGTGTATAAAGAAGATATCAATTTGAGCTCCTTGACTATTGCTCTATTATGAAAAACAGCTAAAATCGTTGCGGGAAGGTAGCTGCGACTTGGCTGGTGGATGGATGGACCTGGTCCTGCGCTCGTGGGATCGGAAACTAGAATAGAGACCTTGGATGCTCCCCAAAACTTTCCTTCTGTTGCTACTGTTAGCTGCAGCGGTGAGTAATTTCTTCCTTCCGGTGGCGGTGTGGGCGCAAGGCGGGTCGACCGGACAGTCTAGCTCTGATTTGACGCAGCCGATCAAGGTGCGCAACTCTGAGTTGTTGCGCCGTGATCTCGAAGGGCTTGCAAGACGGCACAATCTACCGCTGCCCGATTCAACTGCTATCAGTCATCAAGATTTAGGCGAATACTTTCTACGGCTGATGCCAAAACTAGCTGAGTTGCGTCCGGAAGATTTCAGCTCGCAAGATCTCTACGACATCGGTGTTCTGACTGAAGAGTTCGAACGATCGATCAAGCAAGTCAAAGGCACCATCGCTTTGAGAGCTTTCAAGACGGAGTTGCCTGAGCAGGCTGATCTTTCGGCGAAGATTGCAGTGGCGCATGCGAGGCTGACTGCTCTGGAAAATACCAAGATAACAGGAGACTTTACGTTCGCGCCGCAGTCTGACATGGGAAGGCAAGATCATGATTCGATGTCAGCCAACCTTCGCGCGCGCATCAACCTGACAAGCAGAGTGGTGGAGGGGAAGGATGGCACCATACTCGGTGACGGCTTCCTGTTTACCAGGCTTACTGCTGCCGCCGGTCGTTTCTTCCCGCGCAATAAGTATCTGCTCAGTCCGCTCAACGATATTGTGGATGCCAATGCCAGTCCGTTCAATTCCGGAATTGGAGAGGTTCAAGTACCAACGCTCTTTATTAACAACAACAACAGCAATTCGCTTCGGCCAACTTTCAGTTTGGAGCAGGCTTATTATTCGCAAGATCTGAAGTTCGCTAAAGATGTAAAAGGCAACTTCAAAGCCGGTTTGATTTATTTGGGAGCGTTCTTCGACAATAACAACTATGCCAATAGCGAACTCTTGCAGTTTATGAACACCTCGTTTGTCAACAGCATCTCATGGCGGGCCAATTTCAACGGTCCGGCGCTTATGGCTTCAGCTGAAAAGCCGTTCCTGAGAGACAAGATGTTCTTGCGGGGAACAGCTGCGCTGGCGACCATTACAAACCGAGATGTCTTTGGATGTTATGGCTATAACTACGAGCTTCAGCTCGGTCATAAGTTCTTTCAGAAAGAAGGAAATGCTCGAGTGGGGTTCTGGAATTGGAGCTTTAGAAGCGGCACGGCGCCGCCGTTTGTTACTCCCACTGACCTGATAGGTACGGCGGTGCTTCCCATTATCCCCGGAGGCACTGCCGATCAGAGTCCCAAGCCGGTTGGAATGTACTTGAACTTCGATCAAAAAATTTGGAAAGACATCGGGCTTTGGGGGCGATATGCGTTTAATGATAAGAACATCGGACAAGTGTTCCTCGGCGGACTATTGTCTTCGCGCAACTCGTGGTCTTTCGGTGCTGAAATTCCGATGAAGGTAGTAACCAAAAAGCGTCCGGATGATGTAATCGGTGTGGCGTGGGGACAAATTGGACCGTATACTCGCGGAACAATCGCGCCTGCAACTCCTGCCTTCGTTGGATTGAATGGAGTAATACCGACAACACTATCTCAGGTCAACGCTAACGTTGCAGCGATCGACCCTGGTACAAGTACACGCAACGAGAAGGTCTTGGAGGCTTACTACCGCTATCAGATCAACAAGAATGTGTCGATCTCTCCCGATATTCAATACATTTGGTCTCCCGGTGGAACCGGACCGCAACCCGGAATTTTTGCGATCGGCAGCCGTTTGACGGTAGTCTTCTAGCTGTGCGGACAAAAGTCGGTAGAATTGAAGAACATTTTCGGGGACATCGGTTCGCACGGAGGATCTGCCATGAGCTGTCCTTGTAATAGCAATGAAGTCTTGGAGCCTAAAGACAAGCGTTCTGAGATCAGTGAACGCTTGCCTGACCTGGAATCTCCCTGGTTTCAGCAAGATGCTTACAATACTTTGGAGTCGCTCGGGCTGAATTCATTTGAGAATGCAATGAACTCATTCGATGGAGTTCTATTGAATGTCGAAAGTTTCTGCGGTACATCCAGCTTCATGAAAGCCGCCCATGCTCTCGATATTGCTGGAATGTCATTTCCCGCCATCGATGCGAATGGCGACTTCGTCATGACCAAGGAGGAGCTGGATAGTTTCATCGCTGAAAATGGCAATGTCGATTCAATTGCTTCTCTGCACTGGCTGGCTCAGAATTTTGAGAATCTCGAAGGTCTCTGCTTCTTCGCCGGAGGCATTGCGAAGTCGGAGATCGAGGCCGCCCGCGATGTCTTTTACGGATTGAGCTATCTGCACGAAAATCCAGACAAAGTAGGCACAGCTGCTGGAGACGGCAAGCTGAAAGTGTCTGACAAAGATGTTGAAGACTATCTGCAAGCCAACGGTGAAAATCTTCACAACCATCATGCCAGAGGGCTCGGCGAACTGGTGAAGTATCTAAACAAGTCCGAACAGAGTCGCTGAATGTAGGCGTTTCACATGCAGGAATCTCGTTACTTCCTGCCGGATAAACTCAAGTATGGAAAATAAGATCACTTGGCGCTCCGTCCTGCTATCCGGAGCTGCATCTCTATTTGCGGTAACTCCAAAGAGTGTTGGTTTACTCAATCACCACAGTGTCGCTTGGTCCGCGTCCGAAGGTTTCCGGAGCGTACATCTCTTCTGCTTTTGGTGGTGGCACTATATAGGTGCCAGGGGTGGTGGCGCGTGCTTGATAGGAGTACTTGTGCACTCCATCCCAGAGGAGAGACGAGAATGCTTCGACTCGGTCATCCCGCATGTTCTGGTGTTCGTACCACACCGGTCGCCACCACCACCAGAATCCTTCCGGTTGAGTCGGGCGCTCACTTGCGCTCTGCTTGGTGGTTGCAAGCTCTGGGTTGAGTCCTTCG
>CAZSNX010000184.1:0-8190 GCA_964607945.1 uncultured Candidatus Obscuribacterales bacterium | reverse complement strand
TCCTCGCTTCAACACAGGCTCACAAATCCCGCCGGTTCCACCGCAGCCCAACTACGCACAGCACGACCCTCGCTTCAACACAGGCTCACGAATCCCGCCGGTTCCACCGCAGCCCAACTACGCACAGCACGATCCTCGCTTCAACACAGGCTCACAAATCCCGCCGGTTCCACCGCAGCCCAACTACAGCCAGCAAGATCCCCGGTACAGCTCAGGCTCACAAATCCCATCACTTCCGCCAGATCGGTCGTTCAGTCAGTCTGACCCGGGCTACAGCACAGGCTCCAGAATTCCTTCTGTGACTGAAAAAACTGCCGATCAAGAAAACGGACTGCAAACACCGATTCCCTCTCTGACAAGCAAGCTTAGCTCTCCGCGTCCCGGATATAGCGCCAAAGATGATTTTTCCCGCTCCAATTCAGCCAGTTCGAGCAGATCGAGCTCTAATCGCTCTGATCCGGGCTTTGACTCAGGAGTGCACCGAACGACAAAGCCGTTTCGGGCCGGACAAGATGCGGATCTGTTGCGTGAGATTGTGCAACAGTCTCGCAAGCAACCCTTAGATGTTCAGCGAATGACTACCCAGGAAATTCGCGCTCTTAAGGTCACATCCGAATTTGAGACATTAGCAGGAGTCTCCATACGTAGGCAGATTGAACGATTTCTTTCGGGCTTGCTATCTGGTGTGACGGGAATGTTTTGCCGGCAACCATCCGATCACAAGAATCAGTGCAACATCTACGGGCACGTGGTCATAGAAGGTTGGACCGGACCATATCCTAAGTGCGACAAGTGCGGGGTAGAGGTTACATCAGCAGATCAACTGCGCGGCTCGGCTCCCAAATCCAAGAGTTGAAGCGCAAGGAAGAACAGTTGAAAACCGCGCTCTGAGAGTGCGCTTATCTCAGCAGACCTGATTCGCGGTAAACTCAACGGTTGCTGACACGCTAACAAGAGGGGTTTGCCCATGCTGAAATCCGAAGCAGAGCACTTCGTTCGACGTGCTATCGAGGAAACGGGCGCACAGTTTACCGATGAACAGGTACAAGCGCTGGCATACATGATGACAAAAATCACCGCCCGCATGGTCGAAGAGGCGATGGCTAGCACCAAAACCGGTCCGCAGGGCGGACCTGGCGGCAAGCCGCGCTTTTTCGCCGACTGATCGCTCATCTCCCATACTCAACGTAGAGAATCGAAACGATGCCAAGAACCACAACGATGCTTGACGAAGCCAGACTATTGCAAGACGAGATTGTGACGCTGCGCCGGCACCTTCATCAGATGCCGGAATTGAGTTTCCAGGAGCACAAGACTGCATCGCTGGTCGCCGATAAACTCGATGGATTCGGCTTTTCGGTCAAGCGCGGACTGGCCTCGACCGGAGTCATCGGAGACTTAGGGGAAGGGGTGACAATCGCAATTCGAGCGGACATGGACGCGCTGCCAGTGCAAGAGATCAACGAAGTTGCATACCGCTCCAACAACAATGGTGTCATGCACGCCTGCGGTCACGACGCTCACATGTCGTGCGCACTGGGAGCTGCCAAACTGCTTTCGGCTGGTAAATCAGCCGGCCGTTACAGAATGCTGTTTCAACCGGCCGAAGAGTTTGGAGATGAAGAGGGAAAATCAGGCGCATTCAGAATGATAGAAGCCGGTGCAATGACTGGTGTCGATGCCGTAATCGGGCTGCATGTAGACGCGTCCTTGCCCGCCGGCATGGTCGGTTTAATTCCAGGACCGATAACAGCTGCTGCCGACACTTTCAAGTTGATTGTCACCGGGAAGGGCGGGCACGGCGCCTATCCTGAAACAACAATCGATTCGATAGTGATTGCGTCACAAATAATTCAGGCCTTTCAACAGATAGTTTCGCGACGCATTTCTCCGCTCGAGCCGGCAGTCGTTACAGTTGGGTCGATACATAGCGAAAGCGAGCGTGGCAACGTCATTTCACCATCCGTTACGATGGAAGGCACTATCCGAAGCTTTACGGCGCCGGTACGCGACAAGCTGATAGCAGAGTTGGAACGAGCTTGCTCGATCGCCCGCGTGCTGGGAGGCGACTACGAGCTACTTTGGGAGCTGGGTTATCCGCCGACCGTAAACGATCCAACTATCACTGAAGTAATGAAGGAAGCTGCTTGCGACTTAATCGGACCAGACAATGTGATCAGCATTGAGCCTAAAACTTGGGGAGAAGATTTCTCAATGTTGGCGCAAAAGGCACCGGGAGCCTTCATGCTGCTTGGTGTCGAAGTAGCCGGAGACCGCCGAGCGCACCACAGTCCGAACTTCGACATCGATGAGTCCGGACTATACATCGGCAGTGCTATCTTCGCCGAAACTGCCAGACGCCTGGTGCATGAGCTGGACAAGAAGAAGTAATCGTGCGATTTGCTAGATGAACCAAAATATTGCCCGACTGCAACCATATCCTTTCGAGAAACTGTCCGCTCTGAAAGCGGGCATCACTCCACCTTCCAATTTGAAGCCGATTTCGCTATCGATTGGCGAACCGCAACATCCGGCTCCGCATTTTGTCGAAGCGGAAGTTAGTGCTTCAATCTCTGGACTGTCCCGATATCCGACAATTGCGGGTTCTGCGGAGCTGCGGGAATCGATCAAGCATTGGCTGTGCCGCAGATTCAAACTGAAGCCTGCTTCGCTGAACATCGAGCGCCACATCCTACCGGTCAACGGCACTCGCGAAGCTCTTTTCGCCATTGCTCAAACAGTCGTTGAAACTGGTCCGGAAGTATTGGTTTTGATGCCGAATCCTTTTTATCAAATTTACGAAGGGGCAGCCGTTTTGGCCGGAGCCAGCCCCTGGTTCGTGAATGTCACAGCCGAAGCTAACTACTTACCTGACTTCGATGCTGTTCCGGAACAGATCTGGCAGCGCTGCAAGATGATTTACATCTGTTCCCCCGGGAATCCGACCGGCCAGGTTCTGGGCGCAGCTCAGCTAAAGAAGCTGATTGAGCTTTCCGACGAATTCAACTTCGTAATTGCCTCCGATGAATGCTACTCCGAGATTTATCTCGAAGAGAGTTCTCCTCCGGTTGGGCTCCTGGAAATAGCGGCTGGAATGGGTCGCGACGACTATCGAAACTGCATATGCTTCCATAGTCTTTCGAAACGCTCAAATTTGCCTGGCATGCGCTCCGGTTTTGTTGCCGGCGATGCAAGCATTATCGAAAAGTTTCGCCTCTACCGAACTTATCATGGTTGCTCCATGTCACCACCGTATCAAGCTGCAAGCATCAAAGCTTGGTCCGACGAGCAACATGTCAGAGTCAATCGCGACCTCTATCGTGAGAAGTTCGATGCCGTATTGGCGCTGCTCCAGCCTGTCATGAACGTCTATCGGCCAGACGCGAGCTTTTACCTCTGGCCGGAAACTCCAATCGATGATGCTGAGTTCGCCAGAGAATTGTATCGCCTGTACAATCTTACGGTCTTGCCTGGGTCATATCTTTCGCGCGCCGGCAGTTCATCCAATCCCGGACAGAATCGCATTCGAATGGCTTTGGTAGCCTCGCTTGATGAATGCATAGAGGCCGCAGAACGCATCCGAGATTACATTTTCAGCATTAGAGGAACAAAGGAATGACTGATCGAACTACAGCAACCATGCCGGTCCATGAACTCCAGCCGGTCATCGAGCAAGCCTTCGACAACCGGCTGGAGATTACCCCCGAGAAAGTTACGCCACATGTTCGAGCAGCTGTCATGCGAGCTTTGGAAGCTCTAGACAACGGCTCTGCCCGAGTAGCTGAAAAAATCAATGGTGCTTGGACTGTCAACGAATGGCTTAAGAAAGCAGTCTTGCTCTCCTTTCGAATTCAAAAGAATGTAGTCATGAGTTCCGGATACACTAATTTTTACGACAAGGTACCACCAAAGTTTGCCGGCACGGACAACACGACTTTCGACAACAGCGGTTTCCGCATCGTTCCACCGGCAGCAGTTCGCTACGGTTCATATATAGCTCCTGATGTGGTTGTGATGCCATCCTTCGTCAATATCGGCGCATACGTAGGCAACGGCACAATGATCGACACCTGGGCGACGGTAGGCTCTTGCGCTCAAGTAGGAAAGAACGTTCACATTTCCGGTGGGGCAGGACTTGGTGGCGTGCTCGAGCCATTGCAAGCACAACCGACAATCATCGAGGACAACTGTTTCATCGGCGCTCGTTCCGAGATAGTCGAGGGAGTCATTGTCGAGGAAGGCTCTGTAATCTCAATGGGAGTTTTTATCGGGCAGAGCACGAAAATTCTCGACAGGGGCACCGGCAACATCTCCTACGGCCGCGTACCGGCCGGCTCGGTCGTCGTGCCTGGCAATTTACCGGCTCCCGACGGTAGCCACAGCCTTTACTGTGCTGTCATCGTTAAAAGGGTCGATGAGAAAACCAGGAGCAAAGTAAGCATCAACGAGCTGCTGCGCGACATTTAGAGGCGACTGTTACAAGTATGGCGGAAGAGCTCTCCCAAACATACGAATTGACTGCGTCACTGATAGAGAGGCGATCGCTGACGCCGGCTGATGACGGCTGCCAGGACATGATTGCCGATCGCTTGCAACGTGTCGGCTTTACAATCGAGCATCTGCCGTTTGGATCAGTAAAAAACCTCTGGGCCCGCCACGGTTCAGCAGCACCTTTGTTGGTCTTTGCCGGACATACCGATGTCGTCCCGACCGGTCCGGAAGAGCTCTGGAGCTCCCCTCCGTTCGAGCCGACCGTCAAGAACGGCTATCTTTTCGGACGCGGCGCCGCAGACATGAAAGGCGGACTGGCTGCGATGGTGACAGCAGCTGAGCGATTCGTCGGTAAGTTTCCTCTGCATCGCGGCTCATTGGCATTCCTGCTTACCAGCGACGAGGAAGGTCCGTCGGTCGAAGGCACGGTCAAAGTGGTGGAGCATCTTGGCGCTCGACAAGAGAGAATCGACTGGTGCATCGTCGGCGAACCATCTTCTGTTAATACTATGGGCGATACCATCAAGTACGGTCGTCGAGGCTCTATCACCGGGAAATTAACCATTAATGGTATGCAAGGTCACGTCGCCTACCCACATCTGGCCAGTAATCCGATTCATCTGGCCGCACCGGCAATCGCCGAACTTTGCTCGCTTGCTTGGGACAGCGGCAACGACCGCTTTCCAGCCACTACCTTGCAATTCTCCAACATATACTCAGGCACCGGCGCCGATAATGTGATTCCACCTGTGCTTACGGCAATATTCAACCTGCGCTTCTCAACGGAATTGTCTCCGGAAAACATCATTCAGAGCATTGAGACAATACTACGTAATCACAATTTGCAATGGCAGTTGGATTGGCGACTCTCCGGCCTGCCATTTCTGACCGAACCTGGTGAGCTGACCTCCGCAGTAGTGTCTTCAGTACGTGAGATCACCGGAATCGAACCGGAGTTATCAACCACAGGCGGTACTTCCGATGGTCGTTTCATCGCGCCGACCGGAGCACAGGTTGTTGAATTGGGCGTTGTCAACGCGACCATACACAAAGTCGACGAATGTGTAAGCATCTCCGAACTGGATGCGCTGAGCACTGTTTACGAACGAATTCTTACTAGGCTGCTTGGCGGAAACTGAAATCGAGTCTCCCAGCCGCTCGAGTCAAGGTTAACCCAACCCATCCGGCCCGACGCCTCAAGCTTACTCGCCGCCCCCTAGAAATCAAGTAGAAAAATGATGTTATAAAAGTCTACTGTAGTAAGCGTGGAGTGATATCTAGGAAATGGAACCAATCTCATCAAACTACTTCGGACTTTCTGAGGAGTTCTCCTCTCCCGAGAAGTCAAAAGTCGCGATCGTTCCGGTGCCTTATGAAGCCACAACCAGCTACGGCAAAGGTACAAAGAACGGTCCGACGGCAATTCTGGAAGCCAGTCAACAGGTCGAACTCTTCGATGACGAACTCTGGATTGAACCACACAAGATTGGCATCCAAACGGTGTTGCCGGTCGAAATGGCGCCGGTAACTGCCGAAACCGAAAATCCCTTCCACGAGCTTCGCGACGTCGTTCGTCCGATCATCGAGTTTGGGAAATTTCCCGTCATCATCGGTGGCGAGCATTCTTTGAGCCTGGGCTCCGTCGCCGCTTGCGCAGATCGTTATCCTGATCTCTCTATTTTGCAGATAGACGCACACGCCGATTGCCGCGATTCCTACGAAGGAAATCCTTACAGCCATGCCTCTGTTTCTTATCACATCTACAAAGGACTCCCCAATCCACTCATTACACAAGTGGGAATCCGCAATATAAGCGCCGGTGAAATTCAATGGCTGGAAGAAGAAAAGCCGAGGATCAATATCTTCTGGGCGCGCAATCAGGATCGCTGGAATTTCAACGAAATCATCTCGACCTTGTCTGACAATGTGTACCTCACAATCGACCTGGACGGTCTTGATTCCGGCATCATGCCTTCGACCGGAACACCGGAACCAGGCGGAATGAGCTGGTATCAGCTCACAGACTTGATCAAACTTCTATGCGTAAAACGCAATGTGGTGGCAGCTGATATTGTAGAACTTGCGCCAATCAAAGGTCTTAACGCCCCGGACTTCCTGGCAGCCAAGCTGATGTACAAGCTAATCGGCTACAGGTTTGCTTTAGAACTAGGCGTCTCAAAGCGCTATCTCTAAGCGGCTAGACTGACACTAGGACAGCCTGCAATCAGAAAAACGAGGCAGTTGATCAATTCGACCGCGCCGAAAGATCGAGACTGCAAGATCAACTCAACCTAAGCAGTCCAACGTTTGAATGTTTGCCCTGGCCCAAAGGGAAGAGGAGCGTTGAAACGCTCCTCTCATGAAACAGATGACTAGCCGTTGTAAGTCATTTAGAAAAATAATCGGTCCTTTGCAGATCTAGCGTCTCACCTCCGGATTTAAGATTTTGCTGCCACCCTGACCACCCCAGTCAGGTTGTCTCCTGTAGCTCGAATAAGTAGTCACCAATGCACCCCTGTATCGGCGACCGTCAAGCTTGACCAGGTTACTCCCGGTTGTATGCGCGCTGGAGAAATTTTGGACATAAAATCACAAATTAATTGGAATTAGCGCTTCGACTATACTGATTCTTGTGAACGACAAAATCAAACCAGCAAAATCTCCCAGCTGTGCCGGTCCTGCGCCGGCCGCAGACAAGCGCTCCAATGAGACCAGCGAAGACTTCTTCTGGCTGCAGAAGGCCATCGAAGAGGCTGGCCGATCAGGAACGGACATTCCGGTGGGCGCAGTGATCGTTCTGGATTCGCAAGTACTTGCAAGCGGCTGCAACAGGCGCGAAGCCACTGCAGACCCGACCGGACACGCTGAAATCGTTGCCCTCAGGCAAGCAGCTGAAAAACTCGGCACCTGGCGGCTGACCGGCTCAGCTCTTTACACCACGCTTGAACCATGTCCGATGTGCGCGGAAGCGATTATTCAAGCACGTGTAGGGCGCCTAATCTTTGGTGCATACGACAGCGCCAGCGGTGCCTGCGGCTCGGCGTTCAATCTCTTTATTCCGGGCAGAATCTTTCCGATACCTGAGGTCTTGGGCGGCATATTGGAGGAAAAATGCCAGCAATTGCTGGTGGAGTTCTTCCGCAGCAAGCAGCATCGGTAAGTCTATGAGATCAGTCAGGTATGGTATTGGAAGATTTCTTTTGGCACTTCTCTGCGTCGTCTCAAGCGTTACTATTCCGCTTGCGCAAAAGGCTTTGCCGGCACCACCTGCCAGTCAGACAACTGCCACCGCCGGCCATACCACACCACCTACCGCTGTCGCCTCACCGGCTCTTGAAGCGCTTTCGCTCTACCAGTCAGATCGGGCAATCTCATTGTGCGTACCGCAGATAATCCGCGCCGGCCGTCTAAATCTGAACGAACCGGCTAATCGCGCGCGCTTGGCTCGTTATTATGTTCTAGTCGCCCGAGCCTTCATGTTTGACACCAACATCAGCCCGGCTGAGCAAGCATTGCGCATTGCCAGGCAGCTCGACTCAAGCAATATGCTTGCCACCACTTATTTGGCCGAGTCGCTAGCGCTGCAAGCACAGTTTGCCGAATCGGATACGCTTTACCAGCAAATCGAATCAAGTGCGTCCAAAAGCGCGATTGCAACGTGGATCATCATTCCGCCGAGTCGCTCCATGACCTGATCTC
>CAZSNX010000183.1:0-8225 GCA_964607945.1 uncultured Candidatus Obscuribacterales bacterium | reverse complement strand
ATAATGCAGATTCACTGCAGCGACCTGGAACATTTCGCTGGCATGACTCCTGTCACCATCCTTCGGTATCCTATCTGTGGAAGTGTCGTGCCCCTTAGGATTAACTTGCACTACCGTTCCATCGTAGGCAACGAACTGACCGGTGGTAGCAACTTGAGTAACCAAACGAGCAGCCTCCGAAGGTGTCTTGGTGTAGACACGCGCTTCAACCGTGGCAACATTACAGGTATTGTGATAACCCTGATCGACCGATGTTGGGTTAGCAGCCTGAGCCATTACCTGCCCTGCGATAGCTGAGCGCTCCTCTGCGGTAGTTGGTGTTTCACCACGGTGCTCAAGCAACCGACTGATTTCTTGATATGTTCTGGCAACCTCGACTGGTGGCAGAGGACCTGCTTCTGCTCGGGCTTCGAACCGCTTCATATTTTCCTTGAATCTTTGAAGCTCCTCCGGATGGTTTTGAAATGCTTTCTCAGCGAGCTCATCCAATTGTTTTCGTTCGGAACCAACATCTCTAACCTCAAAGTTATCCCGAGCGAGTTTGCCCCAGTGCTGTTCGGTGTAACCTCCCAGTCCGTCAGGTCTTCGCATAAAGCCAGTTCCGTCCTCATTTTCTCGCTTTATACTTCCGTCCGGCCAAGTCGTTTTGCTGTTTCCTTTAAAGTCAGTTATTTTTGTGCCACCATCATCTGTCTTTTCTATTCGGCCAGCGGTTGACGGATCTGCTTCAGCCACATTAGGCGAAAGTGCAATCTGCCCTGCGTCGAAGCCAACCTGTGCACCGCGCATTGTTGCCATTCCAGCCTCGACAACTGCATGATGAGGTGGTGGTGCAACCTGAATCTCACTTCCGGAAGGCGCACTTAAGTCGTTTGGATTTAGTCCGGACGCTCCTCCAGAACCACCAATCTGAGCTTTCATATTCCCGAGAGCAGGAGATTGCTGCATCTGTACCACTTCGACGCTTTGGACTGGCGAAGGAGCCTCGCCATCGCTACTATTGTCGTTGGGCGCTTTTCGTTCATGGAGCGCTCTCGCTCCTTTCACCAATACCTTGTTATCGTCCTCGATCTGCACACGCCCAAAATTATCTGTTGCTACCCCGGTGGGCCGGCCATCAGTATTTTCCTGGTAAGCCTTTCGCTCCTTGACGTTCTGAGCGGCTCGTTCCATGAACTGTGCTTCTTCACCGCGAAGACTTACCTTCTCCACCTGTTTACTGGAGGCATCGTTCTTACAGTCTAATTCTTGATCGTTAGATTCAGGCATTGGGGCAGACCGCAGGCGAACTGTAAGACTCATAGCCGATTGGTCATAGCTGAATAGGTCTACCGCTCAACACAAGCAGCATTATCTTTTACCCGCGCCACTGACAAGTTAAGCGTCACATTCGCCTTCTTCTTCAGAGAATTGTGAGGCAACCAGGAGTAGTATCACAATGCCTCCCCAAATGAAATCCGAGCTTGGCTTCTTCAATCCAAGAAATTTCCAGAAGCATCGCCCATCCCGAATACAAGCGAGACCCGCTTGCCGCTACCCGATGATTTATCGGAGTCAAGGGGAGAGTTGCACATCAATTGGAATACGTGCATAGTCGAACTTTCTGGATATGGTTTATTCTGAATTGGATGAAACTCGATAGGTATGCGAACATAACTAGTGTCCAGCTTTTCCGAGAAGCTCCCCCGGACACCTCCGTCAGTTGGCTCATAGAACTGCATGAGGAAGAGTATCGCTCCAATGGCAAAAGTTCTCATCATTGAAGATGACCGGCAGCTTTCCAATCTCGTCGTGGACTTTCTCACCGGCGAGGGACATCAGATTGAGCCTGTGTACAAAGGTACTGATGGACTGCAACGCTTGCAAACCGGTGAGTACGATCTGGTAATTCTGGATTGGGAGTTACCAGGAATGTCCGGAGTTGATCTCTGCCAACGTTATCGAGAAGAGGGCGGACAGACTCTCATTCTTATGCTCACCGGTAAACTGCAGCTGGAGGATAAGGAAGTCGGATTAGACTCCGGTGCGGACGACTACCTGACCAAACCTTTTCATTTTAAAGAGCTATCTGCTCGGATGCGGGCACTACTGCGCAGAAAGACCAAGACACTGGACTCGTCTGATGGTTCGATCCAAGCCGGACAAATCATCGCAGGCAAGTTTCGGCTCGACAAATTTATTGCACAGGGAGGAATGGCTCTAATTTATCGAGCCACTCACATCGCGATGAACAAAACCGTAGTGGTTAAGGTACTTCAGGAGCATTTGATCAACAGCGCCAAACAGCGCAGCAGATTCGAGAGAGAATGTCTCTCTATGGCAAAGATCAACCATGTAAATGTTGCTACCGTTTTCGATGCTGGCGTTACCGATCACGGACGTCCTTACCTTGTCATGGAATACGTAAAAGGCATTTCGCTTGCCGATAGTTTGGAACGCGACGGCGCCATGCCGCTACCGCTCGCAGTAAGAATTCTCGATCAGATCTGCCTGGGTCTCGAAGAGGTGCACGCAGCAGGAATTGTTCATCGAGACTTGAAACCGGATAACATTCTGCTTCAGGAAAACATGAACCGCCCTGATTGGGTAAAGATAGTCGACTTTGGAATAGCTCACCTTGTAGAATCAGAGCATCGTCTAACTGACGCAGACAAAGTGGTCGGCACCGCAGGATTTATGGCTCCGGAACAACTGCGAAGCGATGAGCCGGACTGCCGCGCTGACATCTATGCGCTTGGAGTAGTGTTTTTCCAGATGCTTACAAATCAGCTGCCGTTCAAGGCGAAGAACACTGAGGCGATGTTCTTGAGACAACTCCAAACCGAGCCCGATCGCATTTCGGACTATCTTCCACAATTGGGACAAGGATCTTCATTAGAGCTCTTCGAACGTAAGGCATTAGCCATAGACCCACGCAATCGCTATCAAAGCGTAACCGAGATGCGGCTTGCACTGCAATATGCGCTCCCAAAGTAGTAAGACTATAAATTATGAAAGTCGGTCACTATACAACAACCATGGATAAGGATAGTTGAATTGTTCGTCTTCGGTATAATTGCAGTCGTTCTCTTCCTCTTGCTAGGGGTCTTCCTGGTCATTGCCGATCAGAAAGAATGGCTCATTCGTTATGTAATTTGCCTCTTTATCTTAGGAGTATTGTTTTGCATGTTTCTGCCGAAACTCTTTGCTCCACACCACTGACAAGTCCTATCCAATCGAATTGAGATACCTGTATAAACTTGCGTTGACGGAGTGAAGATGAACAAGAGAATTTCAGTCGCTTTCATTTCCAGCCTTACATTTTTTGGTCTTCTATCGCCACTCAATTCTCTCGCAGAAGAAGGAGCCTTAGTTACCACCTCAGAAACTTCGGCACAAGCAGATTATGTGGCAGCCGGAGATAAACTGCTTCAGCAAAATGACTACAAAGGCGCTATTGCAGAATACGACAAAGCACTGAAGCTAAACGAGAACGAATTGGGAGCGCATTCCGGTCGAGCAGTTGCGCTTAGTCTCTTAGGAGACTACCAGGGTTCGGAGGAAAGTTATAGCAAAGCCATTCTTCTCGACAAAAAGAATTCTCACCTCTTTTACGGTCGTGGCGCCGTTCTTGTACGAATGCACAAATCAAAGGAGGCTGTCGAAAACTTCGACGAAGCTCTCAAACTAGAGCCCAACATGGCCGATGCGCTCTACAGCCGCGCAGGCGAGTACTGCAATCTCAACAAATTTCCGGAAGCAATTGCGGACTATAACAAGACGCTCGAGAGCGACCCGAAATACATCGACGCAATTAGAGACCGCGGACTTACCTTCTTTCAAATGGGAGAATATGAGAAAGCGAGCGACGATTTCGATCGATATTGCCCACTAACGAAAGAGTCGGACACGGGGCTGATGATTTATCGTGGTTTCGCCAGCTTACTACTGGGTAAGACCATTGTTGCCACCAACCAATTGCAGGACTATATCGAGACGAGCAAAGATGCGGGAAAGGATACGCTTATTGCAGCTTATTGCGCAGCAGTTGCCAGTAAGGAATACGGAGACGAAGGGCGCGCCGAGCAGATTTTGGAGATTGCCACAAAGCGAGCACCGATCAAGGAGTGGCCTTATCCGCTTGTCCAATACTTTCGCAAACAAATTTCCGCCGATGACGTAGTCGCAGCGGCCGGAGACAACAAGAAACACTTGACCGAAGCGCATTTCTACCTTGGGCTTGCACTTTCTAACAGCAAGGACAAAGGAGCACTTCAACAATTTCGCTGGGTCACTGACAACGGCGACAAAGCAAGCCTCGAGTACGGCATGGCCCGTGATGAAGTATCCAAACTTCATCAAGCAACGATGGATAGAGCGCTCTTCAAAGCGATTCGAGCACATGACACCAAACGTGTAGAAGAACTATTGAACAATGGCGCCAACATCCAATCGCAAGGGAATGATGGCAGCGACAATACTCTGGTCTGTGCAACGATTCACGAGAGTCCCGAGCTCGTGAAACTTTTCCTCGACAAAGGCGTGAAACCTGATTCAACGCTCTACGATGGACGCACTGCACTCTATTTTGCTGCAATGAATGTCGAGAACTCAGACCGCGAGAAGAGAGCACAAGTTATGCAGCTGTTGATAGACAGGGGCGCAGACGTGAATGCTTGCGACCAATTCGGCATTACTCCACTGATGAACGCCGCTCGCACATCAAATCTTCCGGCATTGAGGCTATTGATCGACCGGCATGCAAACGTAAATCTCGCGGTAAAGGCAGAAAAGATAGATGCAGCCGGCGGGCAGACCGTGGCAAAGGAAGGAGACACCGCTCTAAGTATGGCGAAAGACGAACTCAAGCATGCCAGTGAGCAGAAAAAGTCACAGGCACTGGAGATCATCAAGCTGCTGGAACAGGCTGGCGCAAAGTAAGCACGTTTCGCCGACAGCAACTCTGGTAATGCGTGGTAAATAGCCTTAGGAAGAACCAGACGGGAAATCCGGTCTGTCTAACAGGTACCAATTGAGCAATTGAGCCTTTCAAGCTATCGCAATACGGACATTCGTGGCAGGATAAGCCTTACCGGCTCGGTTCTTGCGGCGGGACTCTGCTCGTTGATTCCTATCCTTCTAACCAGCTGCAGCAGCGATCGCGATCCAAAACAACCGGTCAATCCTCAATCATCCAAACTATCAGAACTACGAATTTCAGCTTATCGAGCGTCACTGACACATCAATACTCGCTTTCCGAATCACTTTATCAGAAGTCCCTGGACTGCCTACAGCAAAGTAAGCAGTCGCGTGAGTATGCCAAAACAGCGCACGATATAACCAATGTTTTTCGCAGTGACTTGAAGTTTAAGAATGCGGAAGCAGCGGCCACGCAAGCCGTGGAGACATATGAAATCCTCCTGCAAAATGCTGTTGCAAGAAACTCCGGACAAGAATCACTCACAATACCTCTCACAAATGCTTATCTGCAACTGGCCGATTGTTACAGCAGCGCGGGAAATGGCGAACGAGCACGAGTCTTCAAACAAAAAGCTGCTCTCATTCAGCAGCAATACACAACTCCGGCGGCGAACCCTAATTCCGGCTCGACCAAGATCCCTACAACAACCACCTCTTCAAACCTGGCTGTAGAAGAGCTCTTTCCTCAGCCTAGCCAAGCTTATCTGATGCAAACGCTTCGAGCTGCTCACAAGAAAGAATCCAGCGGTAGTTGGTTAGAAGCTACAAACTCCTTGGAAGGCGGCGCTACCGCCCTTCAAAGCAGCAAAGATCGAGTTGAGCTGCTGCATGGTGCAATTCTGCTTGACGAGGCCGCTCACATCGCTTGGCTGCACGCAGACCATCCGGAATTGTCGAGGCTTGCCCAAGAGTGCGCGCCGATTCAATCAAATATCCTCTGGGATTCGCACCCTTCCGCCTTAAGAACGCGCTGCCTGCTAGCTTATGCAAAACTGGCGGAAGGAGACAGCGCCGCTGCCGCTGCGCTAACGAAGAAAGACTACGATCGATTCGGTCCGCTTCTACCTGCGCCTTCCAAACCAGATTTGATTGACTGCCTTACAAATCTTGCGAACTCGGAATTGTCCCAAAATAAAGCCTACGCGGCACAAGTTCTGGAAGACACCTGGAACATCGCAATCAAGCGTCCATCGGCATCGCCGGACAAGCTCAGTCTCATCTGTGTAATGTTGGGAGATGCAACCATCTTTCTTGCGGACAAGAAAACAGCCAGACACTGGTATGAGCAAGGTCTTTGCTCGCTTTCACGGGATCAGAAGAGATTTCCGGGACTCTACGCTCACATACTGCTTCGACTTGCATCCGTGGAATTTCTTCAATTAGAAATGGAGGCTGCGAAGAAGCATTTAAATCGAGCATTGCCTACTTTGATTAGTACGAAACAAGCTGGTGACGTCAAGATATCCGAAAAGCTGTTGAATGACATTCGACAATGGCAAGAGGGAAACACCAGTAAATGAGCGAGAGGGCGATCAGATTCGGTGGACTGAAGCTCTGGCAGAAAGGGCTCATCATCATCTTGCTTCCTCTTTTTGCCGAAATCATATTTCTGTTCGTGCTCGTAGGACTGCTCCAGCAAGCAGAAAGCGATATTCGCAATGAATATCACGCGAAGTCAGTCGCACAAGAAACAAGCATGCTCGGAAATCTGTTAATCGAAGCAGCTCGACAACTGGTATCGAGTACGGTGCTTCATTCCGCAGGACAGTCTACTCCACTGGACGAAGTTCTCAAACAGCTGCGCCGCCAGGTGGAAACCGTCAAGTCGATCCAAGCTCAAGACGACACCGAACGCGACTACCTCGATAAGATAACCGTACTTGCAGACGAAGGAATGCTTTACATTGCCCACGCTCGGCTGCGCATTAACGACTCTAACGACGGGCTGTTTTCACTGGGCGACAGGCTCACGAGCAGCCATGCACAGTCAATCATGGCGGAGCTGAAATCTCAGATTCAAGAACTCAACGAATATGAAAAGACGGCGAAGAAAATTGACCCACAGACAGCCGAACGTTCACGCCAAAAGGTAGTCTGGTACCTCTTCGGCGGGTTTACTCTGAATGCCTTGCTGGCACTGGTGCTAGGCGCATTCTTTTACCGCCAATTCGTGCGACGGGTAGACGCAATCGTGGACAATTCCAGGCGTATGGTGGATTTCAGTCCACTGTCTCCGGTTATTTCAGGACACGATGAAATAGCCTACGTAGACGAAGTCTTGCACGAAACGGCTGAAAAACTGCAAGAAGCCTCAATGAAAGAACGAGCCCTTGCAGAACTGAAGCAACAGTTTGTCGCCATGGTCAGTCACGACCTGCGCACTCCAATGACATCAATCAAAGGAATTCTTGGACTTCTCGGTGAAGGAGCGCTCGGACCGCTCTCGGACAAAGCCCACACTCGAATCAAGCAAGCGGTACTTTCCTGCAATCGCCTGATTGAACTAATCAACGGATTGCTGGATATGGAGAAGCTTGAATCCGGCAGAATGGAGCTGTCATTAGAAGAAATCTCCGCTGCGTTGCTGATCGACCAGGCTGTTCTTTCTGTTGAAACCTTCGCAAGTAACCTGGGCGTCACCATTTCTTCGGAAGAAACCGAAGTCGAGTTTACTGCTGATGAAGCACGCCTCGTCCAAGTGTTAATCAACCTTCTATCCAATGCCGCAAAGTATTCTGAGCGAGGCGCAACCGTTACGGTCTCAGTCGTTGCTGACGAATCCTGGGCTGAGATTCAAGTAGCGGATCGCGGCAGAGGAATACCCGATGAACTGAAAGAAGCTATCTTCGAACGCTTTCGACAAGTCGACATAAGTGACGCGACTAAAAAGGGGGGGACAGGTCTCGGTCTGGCTATTTGCAAATCGATAGTCGAACTGCACGGAGGATCGATTGGAGTGCGCAACAACGATCGGGATGGTTTAGTGCAAGGCAGTGTCTTTTGGTTTAGAATCCCTCTGGCTCAGCCAGACTAGTGTTACTACGTTCATTTATGCGTGGTAGATATTAAGTTAGTCAGAAGCAGCACAACTACAGAGCTTGGAGCCGGCAGAACCAAAGATGGCGAAACTATTGGTGATTGAAGACGATGACACTTTACGCGACAGCATAGTCGACTACTTGTCGTTCGATCATCACAGCGTAGAGCACGCTAAAACCTTACAAGAAGCATTAGACAAACTGAGCTTCTCTCAATTCGAGGCGCT
>CAZSNX010000182.1:3401-8232 GCA_964607945.1 uncultured Candidatus Obscuribacterales bacterium | reverse complement strand
ATCGTTAGGCTGATTCGAAAGCAGGAATAAGAAGAAAGTCACAGCTGGCGCGAGCAGCAGTGTACTCTCAAGTAGATTGAAGAGCCGTTGAACCGGAAGGCTAAAGTGTTGTTTTTGTTTATGGTTTAAGCGCAAAATTGAATGGACGAGTTTCGCGATTGCGGTGCCACGTTCTTGCTTGTACTTCGGCACGCATGTAAGTCATAGGATTTTGTTGAATGACTGGCTGATAATCGCTTTGCGGGTGGGACGGTCCCGGGCCCCACGTCAGCAAAAGGATAATTGCGATAGCTACCGTGATTGCTATCGATGGCAGCTTCGATTTGCATTGTCGCCAGAACGCGTGGTTGCGGTTTCCAACCGGGGCAAATAAGTTATTGCCTGGGTCATCGAGATAACTGACTTTTCTAATTTCCCTTGACTCCCTACTTGCATTCAACAAATTGGCCAGGGGCCAGAGGAGATGGCTTTCTTCCCTGATATGGGCTTCCAGGTCAAGCTCCAGATCGATTAAGGCTTCCAGCCAGATACGATAATCGAGCGCTTCGTGCCCAGTAAAATGAATTTTTTCAGCGGCTTCTCTAATCTCTTTGTATTCCAGCAATATCTCTTCGTCTTCCGCGTCTACAATTCTCTCTACATCATTCAGCTCGCCGGAAAGCGGTCTGTTCCAGTTCTTTGATGAATCATTGCTTTCCAGTCGTGGGAAGAGAAAGGTCTCCTCATTGAGCAGATGCAACATGACTTCATCTGTATAAGTTTGGAAGATTTCACGAATTTGAATAATCTCGGAATGCTCTTTCCCTAGCTTCTTTGAAAATGCATCTATCTGCTTGTGCAAGATCGGCAATTCTTTCTTCAGGCGGGCATGATGCTTCTCTCGTATGTGCTTAATTGTACGCTGCATGATTGATTCTAGAGTCCAGCAGTCAAATTTCTCATTGCCGTTGCTGCCATCGCAGGCTTGAATGGAATTTACTATTTCGAGGGGATTTATGTCATTTCGGTTGCAAACATCCGCTAGAGAATCTCTAAGACCGCACGAGAAGCCTAACCCAAACGTATCTATTACGCGAGCTCGAAGCGGATTGTCCTTTACGATTGTGCCAATATCCTGCTGTAAAATCTTGGTTGAGCTTTCTTTGCTAAGTGCTGATGTAGGCATTTGATGTCTGGCGTTCATGGCTCTCCCCCCTAATTAGACGCGCAAACCGAGTCCGAAGCGTTACGCAGTCTCCGGAGCAGCTTGGACAGTACTAGATACCAGGATACCGGGGTTCCTTTGAAGACAATTAAGGATTTGATTGGAGTAAACTGCTTCTCACTTGCAATCGCAATGAGCGTCGTTTCAGGGCAGTTGCCAACTTGGTTCGCTTATTTGATTTTGACTGTTTGGCAGATTGTTATCGTCCCTCTGAAGTGTGATTCAACAGGGTGATCTTAGTGTCTCCAAAACAAAGACCGGAGAAGCCGCGCTTGGACACAGTGCTCGACCTGAAGTAAGTTGGCAGCGAAGGTAGCAATCGAATCAGAGAGACAATGCTTGAGGTTCTCTCTGAAAAGTTAGGCTCGTCGGTGACTTTCTCTCAGGACGAAACAAATAGCTAACAGCTTGTCTGAACTTTCTCTTTGAGGGACTTGTTGGAATCTGCATGCTGTTCTGTCGCGCCGTCTTTACGAATTACTACAACTGAGCAACTTGCATTTGACACAACTCCTAGCGATACACTGCCTAGAATGAATAGGTTGATCCCTCTTCTTCCGTGCGACCCTAGCACTATCATGTCTGCCTTCCACGCATTGGCTGAGGCGATGATTCTTTGCACCGGGCTACCTTCCATGATTAACTCTTCGACTGAAGCGTGAGGCATTGCTTGCTTTAGCTCTGCCGCTGCCTTGCTTGTAACTTTGCTGGCGTAGTGGTGGCGGTCCTCCAGGTATTGAGCCAGCGATTGCGACGCGGCCAGTTCGCGTTCAGGCGGTGCCCATTCGATGATGTGTAACACTCTAAATTCCGTGTCCTCCGGCCATTTGTGTTGAACGGCAAAACTGGTTACGGCAGCGCCAAAGTCTTCATCTGCTATTGCTAGTAATACTTTCATGATCGGTCACCAATCCTTTTCGTTTCGTTCGACTAAACTGCTACCGCACTCTAACTGGGTGACATTTCTCGCATGATCGTCAGGTGCGATGTGCGCTTGGACTGTTCGAGCAAGCAATTCTTGGTAGGGACTTGCGCTCTATTGTGAGCTAAACGTCAGTTGCAACTAGGGCATCTGATTCGCTAACTGCTTTTGAATGCCCTCCTGCGTCGGTTCTTGGTCTTTTAACGTACTTTCAGATCGAGCGATTACTAGCAGCGTCTTGATCACTGCATCTTCATTTAGGGATATGCTGTCTATTTGATTCTCAATTAAGAAAAGCGCGAAATCTGGATAGTCGCTCGGTGCTTGTCCGCAGATTCCGATTTTCCGGCCGGCTTTCTTTGCGGATCTGATCGCCTGGGATATCATGCGTTTGACGGCTTCGTTTCGTTCGTCGAAAAGATGGGCTAATACAGCAGAATCTCGGTCAAGACCCAGTGTCAGCTGAGTGAGATCATTAGAACCGATAGAAAAGCCGTCAAATATTTCGGCGAAGAGATCAGCTGCAATTACATTGGATGGAAGCTCGCACATTACGTACACTTCCAGTCCACCTTGTCCGCGTTTAAGACCATTTTTCTCCATTTCAGCCAGGACGCATTGACCTTCAAAAACTGTCCTACAAAATGGCACCATTACCTTTACGTTATGCAGTCCTAGGTCCTCACGTACATGTTTGAGTGCCTGGCATTCAAGAGCAAAGCCGTCTTTGTAATCCTCGCTGTAGTAGCGAGCGGCCCCTCTGAACCCGATCATTGGGTTCTCTTCTTTCGGTTCGAACTGAGCTCCCCCTAACAGATTGGCGTATTCATTTGTTTTGAAGTCGGAAAGCCGCACGATCACTTCGCGCGGGTAGAATGCTGCTGCAATTGTTGCTATACCTTCGGCAAGCTTCTGAACGAAGTAATCTTCCCGCCTCTGATAATTGCGCGTGAGTTGCTCGATGGCCATTTTTGTTGCCGGATCTGAAATGGAGTCGAATCTAGTGAGCGCTAGCGGATGCACTTTTACTTCATTGGCGATAATGAATTCTTCACGCGCCAGCCCAACACCGTCGACCGGTAGAGAGGCAAGCGAAAGGGCCTGCTCCGGGTTGCCGAGATTGAGCATTATGCGCGTGTTGGTTTTGGGGATGTCATCTAAATGGACAGTTGAGCGGACAAACGGTAGCTGTCCGGAATATACTCGCCCTTCCTCACCGCCAGCGCAACTTACCGTAATTTGACGGGCGTTTTCGAGGATTTCTGTTGCTCTGCCAGTACCAACCACGCAAGGCACTCCAATCTCCCGGCTGACGATTGCCGCATGGCATGTTCGACCACCACGATTGGTTACGATTGCTGCAGCGCGTTTCATAACAGGCTCCCAGTCGGGGTCTGTCATGTCGGTAACCAAGACATCACCATCTTGAAACGACTTGAGTTCGTGGAGATTGTTAATGAGTTTGGCTGGACCGGCACCAATTTTCTCGCCGATTGCTCGTCCGGTCAAAATTACCTTTCCATCAGATTCAAGCCGATAAGACTCGAGTACGCGGACATCCCTGACGGAATGAACCGTCTCTGGTCTCGCTTGTACGATGTAAAGCAAACCGTCCTTGCCGTCTTTTGCCCATTCGATGTCCATTCCGACATTTCGCTGGTACTTTGCGCTGTAATGCTGCTCAATAGCGCATGCCCAGTTTGCCAGCAGCAGCGCTTCCTGATCAGTCAGGCTCAGCCGCTCGCGTTCTTCCACTCGGGTATTGAGGTTGCGTGTGGTTCGCGTACCATGCGCGTCATAAACCATGCGAAACTGTTTAGAGCCTATCTTGCGGCGAATAATCGAATTATGTCCTGTCCGTAAAGTCGGTTTGAACACGAGAAACTCATCGGGATCTACTCGACCGGCGACTACATTTTCTCCCAGTCCATAAGATGAAGAGACAAGAACGACGTCTCGGAATCCGCTTTCCGGATCGAGCGTAAATATCACGCCGGCTGAAGCCAGGTCAGATCGCACCATCTTTTGAACTCCAACTGACAGTCGGACTGAAACATGGTCGAATCCCTGGTCGATGCGATAGGCGATCGCGCGGTCTGTGAATAGCGAAGCGAAGCAGTTTAAGCACGAGTCGAGCAGCGCCTGTTCTCCGCGCACATTGAGGAATGTCTCTTGTTGTCCGGCAAATGATGCTTCCGGAAGATCTTCTGCGGTAGCGCTCGAGCGTACAGCCACATCTATGTCGGGACCGTAGCGGCGTTCCATTTCTTTGTAAGCGCTGACGATCTCTGCTTTGACTGCTTCTGGCAATCCGGTCTGTTTGATCAAGCTTCTCAAGGAAAGAGCGCGCTTGGATAGCTCTTCCGTGTCGTTTTTATCAAGCCCATCAAGTAGCTCCTTAATTTGTCTTTCGAGGTCGCCAGCCCGGAGAAGTGCACTGTATGCGTCGGCTGTCACTACGAATCCACCAGGAACTCGTATCCCCTGGCTAGATAGCGAGCGCAACAGCTCTCCAAGCGATGCGTTTTTACCACCTGCAATCCCAATATCTGCTAGTCCTAGATTCTCGAGCCAGCGAGTAAAGTTAGTCATAAGATCTCCCGAAGACGATGGGCGATTGGTACGCTACCTCAATGCTCGTCGCTGAATATGTAACTGCGCATCGACCTTTCGGTTGGGTCGAAAGGTCGACTCCGGTCTGATCG
>CAZSNX010000182.1:0-3391 GCA_964607945.1 uncultured Candidatus Obscuribacterales bacterium | reverse complement strand
ATCGCTGTTTGAATCGTCTAGAGCATTGTGGTCCCGCTGAAGGACAAAATCATCCGATCGGATGAGTGGCACATCAGTCCTAATACCAATGCTGACATATAACTGGATGAGGGATTATAGCTGACATCCTGAGGGCAGGCGGGGTGAAAGTGGCCGCTCGTTGAGGCTAACTCTTAGGCAGATACTAAAGGCGGGAAGTTAGTGTGCTTGATTTATTGGCTGTATTAGGTCTTGGAGTCCTGGCTATTCTGCCGGTGCTTGCATACATGTTTGATCGATGGGGTTTTGAAGGTGGCGCCAGGAAAGATTGATTGCTTGTTGAATTTGGTTTGGTTTGCTCGGGCGAAGGAATACTCACCGCGGTGGATGTCCGAGCATAGAGGCCGCTGTACATAATTGGAGTACACACTTTGTTCCAGCACCGAAGGCACTAAATGTTATGAAAGAATTGTCGCTACTTCTAGCTCTGGATGGTTCATTCGAATGCATGGCAGCATTTGCCGCTTGTCAGCAATTGGCCGCTAAGATGCCGATACGGGTCACCGCTCAACATGTTATAGACTCTGTCGGGCTCTGGGATTTTCTACATCATGATTCGGGAGGACTTCTCGGCAGTGGCCCGTTTCTAATGGCTCATGAGCAGATGAAAAGGGCGCTGCATTCGATTGGCGAAACTCTGCTGGACGTCTATAAGGTTCATGCCGATTCCAGCGGCATCGCAGGCGACTGCATCTTAGACGAGGGTAGTACCGTCAGGGAGATCTACCGGCGGTGCCAGGACTTTGACATGGTTGTGATCGGACATCGAATGAGCGGTTTGCGATCGACAGTAGAGGAGCGCCGGAAGTTCCCCCGCTATTCAGTGGCTGAAAAGTTGGTGCATTATGTAAATCGCCCGCTTCTTGTCATGCAGGGCGCACCGGACGATTGGGACTTCTTGACACTGGCAGTATCAATTGATCGGCTGTATGTCAATGCCTTTACCGGAGCGGTCCAACTCGCCCGGCAACTGTCTATCCCGCTCAGAGTCACATTCGGCGTGCAGCAGTGTGACGAAGTTGATTGTGTACCCAGTATTGTAAAAAGAATGCGACACAATTCAGGGACTACTGACGAGTTTCCGATCGATGTACAAATCGTGCGAGGAGACGGACCATGGTTTATGCCACCAATCGAGTCAGCGCCCGATTCACTGGTGCTTGTACCGACGGTCGCATCGAATATGGTGCGCGAAACGCCATTCAATACTGCGCCTGATTTGGTGCTGCGCTACTCGCCCTGCCCGGCTATGTTGTTCTGGCCTGAGGAGTATTCTGCAAGTGGCGCTTTCGAGCCGGAGAAAGAGGCTATCGTGGTGGCGGCTGAGTAAGCTCGCCTGGCGGAATTGCACTCTAAACCCAAGCGGTTGGTTGACAATTCGAATGCCGTAGTCACGAGTAAGCTGTTTAGTCTACTCTGTCGCCAGGCTTGATGTCCTTGGTCTCAGAGCTGGTGTCTTTGTGCTGCTGCTGCTGGTCTGACGTTGTGTCCAGATCCGATCCCAGTTTGGATTTTGCGTTTCGTTTCTCTTTTATGATTTCTACCGAGCAGGGGGCAACCTGCAGAACGCTCTCAGCAACGCTGCCGAGCATTAATTTGCTTAGACCGCGCCTTCCGTGGGAGCCCATTACGATTAAGTCGGCTTTCCATTCTTCGGCTTTCTCGGCGATGGCGTATTTGACATTGCCCTCAGTTACAGTGCCGCTAACTCGAAGCTCTGGAAATCTGGCTTGCAGAGTGGCTGTATTAGAGGATACGAGCCGTTCGAGGTGTAGGCGAATGGAGTCGACAAGACCGTCGGGGGCTGGATAAAACCCGTACTCCAGGTAAGGGGTGTCAACTACGCTGAGCAATAAAAATTCTGTATCCTTTGCCCAGGCGCGCTCGGTGACGGAGCGAAGCGCTACATTACTGCATTCCGAACCGTCTAGTGCGATCAGAACTTTCATCGTTTATCTCCTCTTCCTAGCCCGGTGGCACTACTTGATCTGATTGCAACGCCACCTGAACAATCTGCTCTAATATCTCAATTCTGGCGCAACCTCGGTGCCAGTCACATCGTCCGAATTAGTTAAAGTGCCTTCTCCTAGCTCCTCCCACCGATTGAGTTGAGCTGCCGTACCTCTGATTTGTCCCGAGCGGATGGATGTTGTAAGGTTATTTGCGATGTATATCAAGATCCTTCTCAGTGTGACAATCTTTCTGGCAGCCTACTTGATTTTCCAAATCGAGCCCCTGTCTGGCAAGATAGTCACGGCAAAATTTGGAGGCTCTGCTGGCATCTGGAGCGTTTGTTTGTTGTTTTTCCAGCTGGTGGTATTGGCCGGCTATGTTCTTACATATCTGTTTTGCCGGCTTAAGCTTAAACTGCAAGTGACTTTGTATGCGGCCCTGGCGATAGCATCCCTTGGCTTAGTAAAGCTACCGCCGCCAGAGCTTTGGATGCCAGTGCCGGGGGTGGAGCCGGCTTGCTCCTTGCTTTTGCTTCTAATCGGAAATCTTGCTGTACCTTGCATCTTCCTGGCGAGCGTCAGCGGCATGCTGCAGAAGTGGTTTGCGCAACTTAAGCTGGGTGATCCATATCCACTTTATAGTATTTCGAATACTGGTTCATTGGGAGCTTTGCTTGCTTATCCGACTCTTGTGGAACCTAGAGTTGGGTTGGCTCAAAGTCTAGATCATTGGAGGTGGTTCTACGTAGCTACAATCGGTCTGGTGGTCTTGTCCGCGCTAATTGCTTGGCTGTTTGCTAAAGAAGAGCAAGAGGATATAGAGGTTAGTCAAAATGAGCCTGCACCCTCGTTGACAAGCTTTTTTGTCTGGTTGTGCTTATCGGCGTTGGGCTCAGTTGCTTTGCTAGTGTACACGACGTACCTAACGCAAGACATTGCTCCCGTCCCATTACTGTGGGTAGTTCCACTTTCTATTTATCTAGTGACCTTCATCTTGTGCTTTGCCACATCGCAATTTTATAATCGAAAGATTCTGTTGCTGTTTGCGCCAGTGCTCCTTGTTGTTGAGCCGTGTCTGCGCTCATTCCCTGCGGCCGATATTTTAGCTGTACTGTCGATCGTCTTCCTGATTTGTATGATTTGTCATGGTGAATTGGCGCTGCGCAAACCTGATTACCACTACTTGCCACTATTTTATCTTGCGGTTGCTCTCGGCGGTGCGTTGGGCGGTGTTTTTGTTAATCTGGTCGCTCCGTCGGTCTTCGACTCATATGTGGAGCGAGGGTTACTCGGGTGGTGCATAGTCGCTCTAACAGTCAAGGCTTTTTGGAAGGACGATCTGCGTTTCTTCTCTCACCGCTGGTTGGATGCTGCTGCAATAGTCACGCTCGTTTACTCGC
>CAZSNX010000181.1:0-8280 GCA_964607945.1 uncultured Candidatus Obscuribacterales bacterium | reverse complement strand
GAAGGTTGGTAACGGCTCGGGCTGGCTGCGATAAGCGCTAGCCCGAGCCGGCTGATCCGGTTGCTTGTTGTCCTCTCAAATTGGAAAGAGGGATACGGTCGAAAGACCAGTCCCTCTTTCTACTTTTTGGCCCCGACGCGCTGACCGGGGCGGTGTGCCTGCGTCAGCTCAAAAGTAAACTCGAAAGGGGGACTTCAAATGAAGTCCTTTAAGCATCACTGCATCCGTTTTCTCCTTCTTTTCACAGTCGTCTCGGCTGCATCCTGGCTGTTCGGTTCGCAGCCGAACTACGCTACCAGGCAGTCGCTATCCGGTATGCTGCCGATGGCGATGAAGTCGGCTACGGTCGTCGAGCAAGTCGACCCGGATCAAGAGGTCACCATGACCTTCGGTCTGAAGCTTCGAAATGTCGACGAACTCGAACAGTTGCTGGCCGATCAAGGTAATCCGGCATCTCCGGAATACCGACGCTACCTGAGCCCGGATCAATTTGCGGCTCGCTTCTGTCCGACCCAGGAGGAGTACGACAAGCTCATCGCCTACCTGAAAAGCGAAGGATTGACTGTGGTCGACACAGCACCCAATCGCTTGGTCGTGACTGTGCGCGGTAAGGTCTCGGTAGTTCAAAAGGCCTTCGGTGTCACGATGAACCGCTACAGCTGGAAAGGCAAGCAGTTCGTCAGCGTCGACCGGCCGCTCATGGTGCCGGCCGAACTGACCAACCTGATTGAATCGGTGATGGGCTTGAACGATCTCGGGCAATTCCATCCCAAGCGCACGCAGATGAATGCCCGCGTGGCCGATGAACCGTCCGGCTACGGTCCTCCGGAAGTGGCTACCGTCTACAACTTTCCCAACGCCAACAACCGCAAGGCCGGTACGGTTTTCAGCGGCAAGGGTGTGACTATCGCCATCGCCAGCGCTTACAGCTACAATCCGGCTGACGTCGAACATTACTGGCAACAGTACGGCATCACTCGTACCGGCAAGCTGGAGAACATCGCGGTCGGCGGCTTGACGCTCAAGGAGATTGACGAGACGACGTTGGATCTCGAGCAATGTGGGGCTCAGGCTCCCGGGGCGGATATCTTGATGTATCTGTCTCCGGATTCGGAGGACTACAATTTCGCCCGAGTGTTTAACAGGATAGTCACCGACAACCGGGCCGATATCATCTCCTTCAGCTGGGGAGCGGCTGAGGACGAACTCGAAAATGCCACCATGAAGACGATGCATGCGATCTTCATGCAAGCAAACGCGCAGGGCATGTCGATCTTTTGCGCCAGCGGTGACTTCGGTGCTTATGATGCTCGCAACAAGAACAAGCTGCACGAGCTGGCTGTGGATTATCCATCTGCCGACCCATATGTAATCGCCGTTGGTGGCACACATCTCAAGGTTGACCAAAACGGAGATCGCGTTCGAGAGCGCGCCTGGAGCGGCTCGGGCGGCGGTGCTTCCGCTCATTGGACCCGCGCTTCCTGGCAGTCGGCTCCCGGCATGCTTTCCGGAGACAAGCGTTTAAGCGCTGATGTGGCGTTGTTCTCAGACCCCTGGCTCGGGCACAGTTTTTACTTCCAGGGCAAATGGCGCGGACTTAACGGCGGCACCTCCTATGCTTCTCCCAACTGGGCTGCTCTCTGGGCGCTCGGGCAGGAAGCATGCGGTGCTAGAGTGGGCAGCGCCGGCGCGACGATTTATCGAATCGGACGTTCGTCCTTTCGCTCTAAGGTCTTTCATGACATCACCGAAGGTGACAACGGTGGCGGTCGTGGGCCCGGCTACAAGGCTGGTCCGGGTTGGGATCATCCGACCGGATTGGGCGTTCCTGACGGGCGCGCGCTCGTCGAGCAGCTCAAGAGTGAGATGCCAAAGACGGGCACTTAATCTTGACTGGTGATCTCTCAAGACATACAAACCGGATCACCAAAACAAAGTATGAGCCTTCAGGCTCTTTTCTTTGGTTGAGATACTAATAAATATGGTAGAAAAATCGATTCTACGTGTGTAAATCGACCGCCAATTAGGGAACAGGACTAATGAAAAAAGGAAAGAGTTAGTCGGGTTTGGAGGAAATATGAGCGGTGCTACCGGCGATTCCAAGCAATCTTCTTCTAAAGCAGCCATTATCTGGCAGTTGCTGGTGCTGTTTTGCTGGGCGTTTGCGGCATATGTCGTTTTCATCGCACTCATGTATTCGCCTGTTTTTACGGCGATTGTGCTCAGACCGGATCGCAGTATCAGCAATCGCTACGGAATTACAGAGATTGCAGGCACGAAACGTCAAGAATGCTTCTTCGAATCTCATGGCTCGAAACTTCATGGCTGGTTGTTCCAAAAACCTGGTGGTAGAGCGATAGTGGTTGTTCATCACGGCAATGCCGGCAATATCGTCCATCGATTGCACATAGCGGAGGTTTGTCTGAAGGCCGGTGCGTCGGTCTTTCTCTATGACTATCGCGGTTACGGGAGAAGCGAGGGAACCGCATCGATTGAAGGAATACTCGAAGATGGACTTGCTGCCGAAGATTATGTTCTGGCCAACTGCAAGCTGCCGGTCGTTATCAATTACGGAGAGTCGATCGGCAGTGCAGTGGCGTGCTATGTCGATGCCAAGCGAAAATCTGCTGCCTTGTTGCTTCAGTCAGGAATTGCCTCGCTGCCGAACGTGGCAAAGGACGGCATTTTTCTATTGAATATTTATCCTGCTTTCATTTGGCCTCAACCGCAGCTAGACAACTGTGTATTGTTAGCAAAGTCAAAAACCCCATTGTTGCTCATTCATGGCATGAGAGACAGGATTGTGCCAGAGAGTAACTCTAAGCTTTTATATGATGCTTCAATTGCTGCCGACAAGGCATTAGTCAAACTGCCAGACTGTGGTCACAATGATGTTGGCTATTATGACCTCGAACTTTATCAAAAGGCAGTAACAGACTTCGTTGGCTCGCGTACATCAAGCCAAAGATAAATTCGTTGGCCGGTTGTCCAGATTGGCGGCGAGTTCGTATACAAGCAACAACAGTGTATCGAGCGCCGCAAATTAGAGGAGATGCTGCCAATGCCGAATGAAAAGGATATGGAGAAGTCGCAGGACAACAAGGAGCACCAGGATGCATCTTCGGTGTTGAGCAATGCGGCTATGGATCTCATGCGGGGCATGACTCTTGGCGCAATGGGCGGAGCGGTCGGGGCAAAGGCGGCTCGCAATCTAGCTGAAGGTGCAATAGTAGGTGGGGCGGCGTTGGCCGGAGCGGGTGCGCAGAAGTCGATTATGGAAGGAGCATTGCTAGGTGGTGCCCTGGGCGGATTGCAAGCGGTGGCGAAGGATAGCTTTGTGCAGGGAGTCGCTGAAGGTGCGGTGCTCGGTGGAGCGTTCAATGGTTTGAAGTCAGTATTGAGCGGCGGGGTCGCTCAAGCAGCGGCTGAGGCGATCTTGACTGGCGGCGCGGTTAGAGCTTTTGGAGCGGGCTTGGCTAAAGGAGCTGCGGAAGCTGCAATCAAAGCCGGAGCGGCTGGTGCTGCCGGTGGTGCGGCAGCGGAAGCGGCAATGAAAGGCGTGCTTGAAAGTACATTGTTCGGACTGGCTGGCGGAGCCGCTTTGGGTGGAGGTATCGCCGGCATGGAGGCCGTCAAGAATGCTGCCAAGGCAGCCGCCGGTGCAAAAGACACCGGCTCGGATCAAAAGAAGAAGTAACGCTTTTTGTTTGCGTGCAACCAGGGGCGGCCGGAAAGTCTTTCCGGCCGCCCCTCGAAATACTTTGGTGGAGTAGCGCAAAAGAGGTCAGACAGGCAAAGTGCTCACTTATACGGGCCAGTTTGATTCGATTTTCGGCCCCATATTACGGCCACCAGAAAGCATTCTCAATATTTAGAACAGTAGGGGGGTGTTGTTCTTAGTGTATTTATCCAGTAAGTTTTTGGAGATTCTGCAAGCATTGATAACAACATGCAAAGTCGCCGGTCGTTGCCAAGTACTGAAAAATCGCAGTGTCAGCACTGTGAATTAAGCGCCCTTGCTTGAAAGCCTGAGACAAGGCCGAACACTCGTGCTGGCTGCGAAAGCCGGGCAAATTAAGTTTGCTGCGCAGCTTCTTTGCCTATTTCTATCACTGCGGATTGATAACACCATATGCGCCTCTTTTGCCGGTTGTCACGACCAGACAAGCAGTCGCCTTGAGCAATCTGTCCAAGACTTTGCGATCGGAGGGCTGCGACGACTTCAACATCTGATGGAGAATATCGCTGCTTTGAATTAAGGACAGAAGTGAAATGTCGCTGCCCACCAGGGTGTGCCCGGTCGACAATTCGTGAGAATGGGCTCGGCGGCGTCCGATGTTATCCCGCAGCATAACTTCCTGGAACTGAAGTTTACCGCTTGCTACTATCACCTCTTCGCCAACATTGAGGGCGGTGCAATGCTTGCCGACATAGACTTGAACGGAGCCATGCCGAATGTCCCAAAGGTTTCTAATAATCATGCGGTCTGCGACGACAGCGGCGAGCACGAGTGCTCCCGGAGCAATTGAGACTTTATGATCGCCAGCTTTCATTAAGACCGGTTGCTTGGCGTGAATTAGAAGCTCACCGTTATGAAGATTCAGGACACCGTTGCTTTCGATTTTGAATTTGGCGTCGTTTGTGTGTGCTAATTCGGCCAGTCCGACATTGCTTCGAGTGATCGTAGAACTGTTTGCGGAAACGCCGAGTGGTTGTCTGAGAGCAACTGGAACAAGCTGATTTACTGGACTGGTTAAGTCAGAGGAGCTACTTAGAGCCGGCAAAGCCAGGGATGGGGCAAGATCTGGCTGTGCTTCTGAGACGGCATCTGGCTCGCCATGTTGAATCTTATCCCTGATCTTCTTTAGCTGTTGCTTCATGGCGACGCGTAGGCAGTTGTCTCCGCAGGAAAGCAGCGAGGATTCTTTATTCGCCATTTGTTCTAAATTGAGCGCGTAAGTTTGAACTTTATAGCCAGCAATGCGCAAAACACCTGTAATCGGACCGCGATCTACCCCGTCGACCGGAATTAGATCTTCTTCCGAGGCGTTTTCGTCACAGATGACTATCTCCTGCCCCTTATGCGCAGTGATCGTCTTTGCTTTGCCTGCTTCACCAAGCGAAACTGAGACGTCTTGTCCGTCCAGATTGGTGACTCTCGTGACGGAGTTTGATGTTTGATTGACGAGTGCAATGGTGTCTGGTTTTGCGGTCACTTTACAGCGCTTTGAAGCAATATTAATTGGCTTTTTCGCCGCAAGTGCAACCAGTTTTCCGCTGCCAATCTTTACCGAGTGATTGCCTGCCGCCGCCATCGTTGTTCCTGGTGCTGCAAGCAGCGCAGAGCCAAAGTCGTATTGGAAAGAGTAAACCTGGCAGCCACCGCCTGCGACCATCCAGCTTGTTTGTCCATTTTCATCGGCGGGACTGCCGCCGGCGTCCAGCACTAGAAGAGACTCGCATCTGCTTCGCTCGACTATAGGCGTGGTTCGTTTTGCCGTGTCAGTCTGCAAAACAGTATTACTCAGAGTCTCGTTTTTAAGTTCGACGTTAATCTGCACTTGAACCTGTTGAGTCACAGTGTTGTCAACCGGGGGCGCAGTATGAGAGAGCGGCCCGCTCGGCAAGTTTGGACCAGGACCAGGACCAGGTCCAGGTCCAGGTCCTGGTCCGGTTACAGTCACTGGCGCGGCGGTCAGGAAGGATGCGTTACCGATGAATAAGGGATTTGGTCCGCCCAGTGGATCAATGTATATAATACCGCCGCTGGTGCTGAGCGTGCTGTCATTTATGTCAATTCCGGATTTGTCTGGGGTGTAGAACTGGACATAGCCAAAGTCGGTAATATCGATCGTGTTAGTGCCGTAGACCAACGACAAAGGCTCGGTGTCAGTCGTAGGCGACCCGTCTGGCGGAACCCAGGTGTTGGCAGCGGTAAACACATCCCGAGTCGGAATCAAGGACATCGCGGAAGCTGGCATGCCTGCCAGGACAGCTATCCGTCCGCCGGAATAGTTTGGCAGTTCGACGTCGTTTGCATTGACGTATGTTCCACCTGCGTCATCGAGTTTGGAATAGGCGGACAGGACGGCTCCATCGTCGATGGAGATTTGATTGGTCGCGCGCAATATGATATCGCCGCCCCAGGCAGTCAGCTGATTGCGATTCATAAGCTGCAGTGTGTCGTCGCTTTCGATCAGAATTTCAGATGGAGTGTTCCAGTTGATGCCACCAGATACGGTGAGATGCGTGTCCTGGTTGACCCAGATTGGTCCCGGGCTTGTGATTCGAATTCGGCCGTTCGTCGATACAGAGCCGGTTGGCTGAATGCCGGTAGTTGGGACGAAGCCGGCTGCCAACTCGCCTGCTGTCAATGTGGATACTCTGACTGATGTTCCCCAGATGTATGAATATCCGATTTCGACTCCGGTATCTGCCTCGATGATAATGTTTCTGCCGGCGATTACGTCTCCACCGGAAAAGCCAGTTACCCAACCTGAATTTGCAGCGGCAGTCGCTCTTGCGATAATGTCTCTCTTTGCATATGCAAAGCTATCGTCTACATTTAGCTCGAAGGAGCCATTGGTGTTGATCAGCTCGATGTCGCCATTAAGAGCCTGAATTGATGAGTGATCTATCACTCCCACGTGTGACCCATCAAACCACCAGTTCTCAGAGGCTTCTATTCTGATGCCGGTGGCGCTGATGATGTGCGAGTTGTTTATGACTTCTACTTCGATGCCGGCAGGTTGAGCAATCAAGCTGATGCCACCGCTAATCGTCTCTTGATGGGAAGAGCCGAAATTACCCCAGTAGATCTCGCCATTGTAGTTGGCCATGCTAATCGAACCAGCGTATAGTACATTCTCGTCGTATGTCTCGAAGTCGATGATCGACCCCCACTCAGCCGGACCAGGCGGTGCTGTGATGGTCATATTCAGTGCGCCGGCGATGTCCCACTTGCTCAAGACCTCCTGGTACACACATAAGCAGGTACCGCCACCAGCGACGTTCTGATTGACGGTAAGTGTCGCCGAACCTGCATTTAATGTCATGTATTGCGTCTCAAACAACAACTGAGTGTCTGAGTCGGCGTTTTGATTGACAGTCATGGTGAAGGCATTGTCGACTGTTAAGTTACCGTACCAGACATGCATGGTCAGATCGGTATCGGTGGAGGTCAGCGTCAGATTGGATGTGTGCAACTGGCCATTGAAGTTGGTGATGGCATCTCCGGCGAAGCCGGTGGTACCAAATAAGTTGAGAGTCATCGTGCCAGCCTCTATACGTGAGGATGTCGGCAGGAAGAGTCCGTTTGCGGTTATCTCGAGGTCACCGCGACTGCCAGAGGCGCCGCGCAGATCAATCGTTCCGGAGATGTAAATCTTGTCTGATAAGTTGTTGTTGACCAGAGTCAGCTTAACTGCAGGCAATGAAGGGTTTGTTCTGATGTCGCCGTATAGCCTCAAGAACATTGAATTTAACGTCAAGTCCTGGGACAGTATTATTTGGGCTCCGGAAGCCAGCGTGAATTGAGGAGCCGTTATCGACATGGGGGCGCCGGCATCAAAACTGATGGAGCTGGGCGTGGCCAGCCCGAAGTAACTGCCGCTGTTAATACTGGAGCCGAAGGCGATATTGCCGGCTCCTACCATGGACAAGGAATCATTGCCGTTGGCTTGCGTGACTGTGGCGATGTACATTGAATTCCCGAGCGCATCCATACCGGTTGCGACAATCGGCGCAATCTTGCCCTGCGTGCCGGTGTTGATCGTGAAGGAGATCGGTGCGCCGATGCTGCCGATGGTGGTATAGCCGCCGGGTTTGATGTTGATGGCAGCAGTCGGTGTCACATTGAGAGCGAGAGGAAGAGTGGGGCTGGCCCCCGCTAGCCCTTGCCTTCTTGCTCCGCCGGCAGTGCTGACCGTTGGCACACTAATATTGGTGGGGTTGACGCCCGAAACGGCGGTGGCTGACAGCAGTATGATATCTCCCGTCAGCGAGGTGACGTTAGGCGAGGAGATAGCGATGCCGGTCGTGGCGCCGGCCGATAAGAAAGCGCCCAGAGCACCGCTGGTCACTCCGGTACCTATGTTTATCTGTTTCGTAGCGACTATGCCGACGCCACCCGCGTTCTGCGACGAGACACGTCCGGACACGCTGACATTACCGGAGGTAGGGCTGATTGAGGGATCGCCCATAGAGACTATAACAACGTTGCGACCGGAAACGTTTCCGGAAATAGCTATCCGACCATCGGTGGCCGGCTGGGTGCCACCG
>CAZSNX010000180.1:0-8321 GCA_964607945.1 uncultured Candidatus Obscuribacterales bacterium | reverse complement strand
TTTCAATCTCTCCGAGCTGGAGATTCAGGCCGTGATTCAAGGACGTCCGACACCGGCCTATGAGCCTGTGGTCAGGAGTTTAGGACGAATGTTAGGCCGGCTGGCTGGTGATGCCGGTGGTGAGAGAAAGTTCGTCGAGCTTCTCGAGCGTTTGCAGGCGGAGAAGCTGCCGGCAGATCTCAATACGATTTACAAGGTTAGGTCGGCCCTTAAGGCAGTCTGTTCTGTTTCCTAAGGGGGTGGCTGAAGCAGTGAGGAATCAGTTAAGCTGCCTTTTCATGGCATCAGTGGAGGTGAGTTTGCACCGTGCTTGATTTTCAAAAACTGGTGGTCCAAATCGAAGGTGTCGGTAAGGAAAGCCTGGTCGATAAAAGATCGCACGAGGAGCTGTTGCAGCGAGCCTTTGAATCCTACCGGGCCGCTTCGAGCGATGCCGAGGCAACTGCGGCGCGCTTAAAGGTGAATCAAGCCTTGGCTCTCTGGCCGGTTGCCTTGCCGCTCGAGCCGTTCGGCAGCCACTATCCGCTCGAGCGCTGGAACAAGCCTGTGACGGTGGTAGCTTCCGATGGTTCGCAGATCATGCCCAGCCATCACGAAATTTACAGCTGCTACCTGTTGAACATCGGAACAGCAGTTGTCTCCTATGCAAACAAAGTGGCTCCGAAGTTGGAGACACACCCCAGGTTGTTTCACAAACCGGAGGATTTGTATCCGCTGGTTGACCGGCGTCGTATCCATATTGACGAGCTGTATGTCTCGCTGGAGAGGAATCTGCTCGAACTCGAAATTGCAGTTGAACTGGCAATTAAAGCTCGCCGGCAAGACTGTCCTGTGGTCACCATGCTAGATGGGTCGCTCATCCCCTGGTCGGTCGAGAAGATGCCCGAGGGTTATCAGCGTGTTTATATGAATCGCTTGGTTCAAGCGCTGGAAACCTTACGGGTAGCGCACGTACCGCTTTTAGGTTATGTCAGCCACAGTCGCAGCTCTGACCTGGTAAATGCGCTGAGAGTGCTCGTTTGCCCTTTTCCTCGAAGCGATTGCCGGACCCATTGCGGCGGGCTAAATGAGGAAGACTTCCCGTGCTCGAAGATCTGGCCGCTTTCGGACAGACAGTTACTAGCAACTGTGCTGGCACCCAAGACGAGATCGGCCGCTTTCCTTTCAGCTGCCAGCGCCGCCCGGTCGTTGCCGTCCGAACACCGCACCTGCTTTCTATATATCAATGTCGGTTATGAGGTTGCTCGTCTGGAGTTTCCACATTGGATGCACTTGGATGCCGAAGCCTTTTCATTGGCGGTCAATGTGGCTGTGGCTCAGGTGGAAAAGGGGATTGGTTATCCGGTTTGCTTGACGGAGGCTCATCATCTGGCTGTCATTCGCGGACAGGATCGCACCCGTTTCTTCGAGCTGTTACGCCGGCATCTGGTTGCACTGGGAGTGGACCGAGTTAAGGTAAGCCCGAAAGAGAGCAGAAAGCGTCATAGCGTGATCTAAGCGATTCAATCCCAGGTCATGGTCCAGGCGTCTGTCGAGCGGTCGTCGACAGCTGGTTTGATAATTGCCAGCTCCACCTTGCCTAGTTTGAAAATGCAGTCGAGCTGCAGTGCACACTCGCGGACCCGCTGTCCGGACACGAAAATTCCGTTTGTGCTGTTGCTGTCTTTAATATAGATGGTTTGCCCGTTTACATAAATTCGAGCGTGATGTCTTGAGACGGAGAGATCGGTAACCACAATGTCGTTTTGAAAGCCGCGACCAATCGAATTCTCGCCCTGCTTCAGCCACCAACTTCTGCCCGAGCCGGGATGATAGACCTGAAATGGACTATGGTCGACACTGCGATTATGCTGCAACGACCGTCCCTCCTGCGGGGCGTTTATAGCTTCAGGAGCGAAGCCGTGTCTCTGTTTGCCGTAAGAAGCCACCATGATTGATTCCCGTTTTTGCAATCTTCCCCATTACCATTATTCCCTCGGTTGTCATGAGAATTGCACTGGTTTTCTTATATTTTTTTATGGACTGAAGTATACGACATATACTTGGGGGTGTCAGCGCGGTCGGGCTGCTTCACGCGCAAGCCTTTGAAATCTTTATAGAGGCGCTCTGGCAGCCGAACGATGGCTCTCAATCGTATGTGTTAATATCGGATGCTTCCGGCTTAAGGAGTCCATTCGTGACTGCTCTTTTGGAAAAATCTCTAATCAAGTCGCATCCGCTGGCAGACATTGCCGAGAAAGTTATGAACGGCAAGCGGCTGTCGGGCGATGATGCTTTAAGACTTTACCAATCCGACGATCTGGCGACGTTGGCAGCGCTGGGGCAATATGCTCGGCGGATGAAGGCTGGTCCGGGCAAAGAGTCCTATGTCTATTACATTCACAATATGCATCTGAATCCCACGAACTTTTGTGCGGAAACATGTCGCTTTTGCTCTTATGCCAATCCGGAGGAGCGATCCCGAGCGTATCGCTGGTCGGTGGACAAGGTACTCGAAGAGGCCCATCGCGGCGCCAAACTGGGTATCTCTGAAATTCACATGGTGGGTGGTCTGCATCCGTCCTTCGATCTCAACAACTACGAGGAAGTTTTGCGGCGGATCAAGGCAGAGCTGCCTCATATCCACATGAAGGCTTTGACCGCTGTCGAAATCGACTATCTTTCCCGCCTTTCAAAGCTGAGTTTTGAAGAGACGCTCGCTCGTTTGAAGGCTGCCGGGCTCGACTCGATGCCCGGCGGCGGAGCGGAAATATTCGATGATAGCGTGCGGGCCCGCATGAAGGTCAAGAAGACGCCTGCTTCGGTTTGGCTGGAGATTCATGGGCTGGCGCACAAACTCGGGCTCAAAACAAATGCCACCATGTTGACAGGCATCGGCGAGTCGCCTGAGCATAAGGTAGACCATATGCTGCGCTTGAGGCAGCAACAGGACCTCTCCGGTGGCTTCATGTGCTTCATTCCGCTCAAGTGTTATTACGAAGGCACGGACATCAAAGACGAAGTGGCTGAGCCGACTGAAAGCGATTTGCTTAAAGATGTAGCCATCTCCAGAGTGCTGCTGGACAATTTCCCGCATATCAAGGCCTACTGGATTCAACTCGGTCAACAACTTGCGCAATTGGCGCTTTCATTTGGCGCTGACGATCTGGACGGCACCATCATGGAAGAAAAGATTACTCATGCGGCCGGCGCCAAGACCCCGCTCCAAATGGCCAAAGACCAGATGGAAGGATTAATCGCTGCAGCAGGCTTTCAGCCGGTCGAGCGCGATACCGTCTATAACGTGGTGAGAGTCTCGTCGCTAGAACCGGCGGTTGTGCCACCACTGGCGGAGCGCAACTTCAGCTCTGTCAAACTTTAGTTTGAGTTTTCTTAGCCAAGGAAGTTGATTGACCGATCAAGGCCAGAATCTCTCCCTCGTTTGGGAATCTGTCCAAGAGCTTCTTTGAAAAGATCAAACTTCCCTGATACTCGACTTCGAAAACACCTCCGGAGGACTCTATCAGTTCTGCCGTCTCTCCCAGAGCATCTTGCAATTCAGCTGCCAAACTGGCAGCAGTCGGCCTGTAGTTTCAAACACCGCAATAAGTGATTTTTGTGGTCATGGTCTACCTCTTTACCCTCCGGTATCGGCCAGCTGCCGTTCTAGATAAAAGCAGGAGGATGATCTTATATCCTAAAACAAAAGCGCTCCGCCGGGCACCAATTTAAAGGACGATGAACGATTCTGCGCGTTTTGCCGTTTCTGTCTGAGTTTCGTTTTAGAGTACGAGCTGTGACAGAGCTCGTGAGCGTTGCACAATTAGTTGAACTTGCTGCCCGGGCGATTTTTGCGAAAGTAGATCGTTTAGCTCTCTGGTGCTATTGATCATTGTTCCGTCGACGGCCTTAATGATGTCTCCCCGCTGAAGACCCGCTTTGAGCGCCTTGCTGGCTAGTCCGACGGTAGTTACAAGCACGCCACCTGACTGAGTCTTGCCTAAGATTCCAAAACTTGCCATTGCTGTATCGCTGCTTGGTGCGACCGTCGGCTTGACAGGGTTGAACTTTGCTTGTTGTTTGTATTGTCCGTATGCGCGCTTGCGCTGGTTCTCGTCATTGTTGACGGCCGACTGCAGGTGCTCGTAAGCCTGTACATAGCGAGGCTCGCTGGGGCTGAGCTTGCGCGCTTCTTTATAATACTCGAGCGCCTTTTCCGGTTGTTTCATCACCAGGTAGATTGTGCCGATGTTGTATTTGACCAGAGCCTGTCTGGGGTTCTTTTGATCGAGCGTCTTGTAGAGGTCGAGCGCTGAGAGATACTCGCCGCGCTTGTAGGCAGCGGTAGCATCTTCGGCCAGACGGCTGATTTCGGAGCGTTTCTCTACTGATGCTTGCTTGATATTGAACTTTTTCTCGGCTGCTACCATCGCGTCGCGATACTCGGCATTATCCGGACGGGATTGCGAAGCTTTCTTATAGCTGGCCAGCGCTTCGACGAAATTTCCCTGCGATTCTTCAATGATGCCCATGCTGAAATGAGCCTGGGCATTGTTTGGGTCGAGCCGAACGACTTGCTCGAATTTCTCGATTGCTTCTTGGCTCCGTTTGTTGCGCCAGAATCCGACACCGTCTGCCAAAAGTCTGGATATCTCTTCGTCTCTTGCGGCCCGTACTGCAACTTTTGCACGGTCGATAGCACATTCCTGCTCGTCGACTGCATTGCTTTCCGCCGGCTCAGGACTCACTTGTCGTGGCTGTTCCACCTCATTGCTAGCGGTTCGGCTCGGCGGTTCTGCGGACTGCTGAGACGGCTGAGACGGCTGAGAGGCAGGTTGAGCGTAAGGGTTGAACGCAGTGTTCTGGCTTTCAGCCAGACGGGTCAAGCGCTCTTCGAGAGTGCCGCCTAATTCGTCGCCGTAGATTCGCTTTTCGATCCGGCTTAAACGAACCGCCAGGTCGTCTTTGGAATAGTTGCGGAAGAAGAGCTTGGTCTCTAAAGTCGAGAGAATGGCCGTGTCATTGCCGCCGGCGGCAAAAGCAACCGGAGCGCACAAGAAGGCTGCCACTAGAGCCGGCAGCAGTAGGCGAGCTAGCGGGGATTCATCCATTGTTTGACAATCTCCATTGGAAATCCGCGTCCAAAGCTGCCCGGCTTGTAATCACGTTCGCCGTGCTTGCGCGGATGAGACTCCCATCCCAGTACAATTGTGAAGGTGTTGCGTTGAGTTCCATGCGGAAACGGTTGAATCGGCTGGCATTGCAGCAACGCTTGACCTTGCAGTTGGTCGTAGAGCGGTACTCCAGAGGTTTGTTTGAGAATCATCTCTGATATCTGCCCGTTTGGATGACAAGTAAATTTGATCAAGCATGGTCGGGATGTATGAAACTGCAGACCGGACTGCTCTTCGAGTTGAGTCAGCCGGTAATACCAGCGGTCGGCCAGCTGACCCACCCAGCGCGACCAATCGACGCCGTACTCAATCATCGAGCTGGCCGGTTGCTCTTTTGGCACCTGCTGCTGCATCACCTCGGCCGGAGGTTCCAAATCGACCCCCTGGTCTGCTCCTAAATCGAATCGGGTAAGCGGTGGCTGCGACTGCGGCGGAACAACTGCGACGTCTTCGCGCGAAAGGCTGGGCTTTTCCGCTTCGCCTTGACCGTTTACTTGGTCATTGACGGTTGCTTTGAGTGAAAACGGTCGTTTGCCGGCCAGTGCGTAATCCTGCGATGCGTCAGCTGAAAAGCCTAATGTCGGCAACAAGACAAGAGCGGCGGCAATACCGAAGCTGAGTTTTGAGTTTAAATTCCGTATCGGCGTTTTGATCATATTGGCGGAGATCCTGGGGGTGGCGGGCGCTGTCGGTACTCTCTGTCCGACTGAGCATCAATATAAGAAGGATCAACCGCTATGTAACTGGTGAAAATACGTAGTTGTCGCCCAACATTGGCAAGACCGTCGTAAAGCAAAGTCTGATTGGAGTTTCGGCGACAATGAACTTCTCAATCGTTCGCCACGTATACTTAACTAGATAGAAAAATGATCCGGTCAACGGATGGATGATGGGATAGGGCTAGATACTCATGCAATTCAATCCGCTGGCTGCCGACTTTCTTGATGACGAAGAGCTGAGCTGCTGGCTGGCATTCGATCAAATGAACGGGATAGGTCTGGGTACAGCCAAGGTGCGGGCCATTTACGAGCACCTGCAGAGCGCAGCTTCCGGTTGGAAAGCCAGTAAAGCCGTCTTGCGATATGTCAGGGCGCTACCGGAAGAGACAATTGATCGATTTATCGCCAATCGTGCAGATATCTCTCCGTCCGAGTTACTGAAAACGGTGCGGGCGGCCGGTGTGGTCGCCTATCCGATCTGTCATCCGCTTTATCCGTCCCGCTTGCGCGAGATACATGATCCACCCTGTGTCTTATATGTAAAAGGAGATCTCGTGCCAAGCGATATCGCCGGTGCGGTCGGTGTAGTTGGCACCAGGCGCCCGTCAAGTTATGGTCAGCGCAATGCCAAGGAGTTCGCTCGCAATCTGGCTGCTGCCGGTGCCACTATCATTAGTGGCATGGCGTTCGGTGTCGATTCAATTGCGCATTGGGGTGCGATCGAAGCGGGTGGACCGACAATAGCAGTTTTGGGATGCGGCCCGGATGTCTGCTATCCCTCTTCGAACAAGCCCTTGTTCAAAGCACTCACCGAGCAAGGTCGGGGCGGTGTCGTCTCGGAGTTCTTCCCGGGAACCAAGCCTGATTCCTGGCGCTTTCCGGCTCGCAACAGAATCATAGCCGGGATGTCGCAGGCCTTGCTGGTAGTAGAGGCCGGTGAGCAATCCGGTGCGTTGATAACTGCCAAGATGGCTTTCGAGCAGAATCGCGAGGTCTTTGCTATCCCGGGCCGGATCGACAGTGCGATGTCCCAAGGCACCAATTGGCTGATTATGAAGAACATGGCGCACTTAACCAGATCATACAAAGATATTCTAGATGAAATGAACTGGGTCGCCGGTCAAACCGGAACTAAAGCGCCGGTTGTAGTCGAGCTGTTCGGTCGGGAAAAGGAGTTGTTCGAGCTCTTGTCAGATGAGCCGATCCATTTCGATCTGCTTTGTGAACGAACCGGCATGCCGGTCGGAGAGCTTTCAGCCGCGCTGACCATGCTCGAGCTGGCCGGAGTGGTAACCAGGCACGTTGGAGACTTGTACACCAGAGAGGCAAATCCATAAGTCTTGCCGGTAAGCAGGAAGTTCTAGTCATTTGAGACTTCGCTGAAAGCTTGTACGTGCCAGAAAGGCACAAAGTTGGAGCTTTCTAGGGCGTAATGACCGCTTGGAAAGGGAATAATGTTTAGGTGCCTGGACAATAGAGTGGAGTCGACCTTCGGAGTTTAAGGCTGGTATGGCGTTGAAAAAAATGAGACCGTTGGCGGCAGTGTTGCCAACAATTGCGAGTGGATTGCTTTTGCTTGCTCCCTGTCCGCTCATGCTTTCGTCCTTAGCTGCCGGCTCCGCAGCCAAGAGTTCGGCTGCAGCTTCCGAAGGGCCGATTAAGCACGTCGATATTGTAGTCGGCCCGTTCGATCTTCATCGCAAGTACAGATCGATGGAAGGACCTTGGATAGCTCAAAAGATTAAGATGGGTGACTTGGCGGCTTCAAAGCATTTGGTGATTCCGGAGACGATGGTCAAGTTCGTCGAGGGTAATTCCAAGGAATCTCCAGCGATGAATAGCGGCGCTCCGGTGATGAATGGTTCCGCCTCGGCAAGTGCCACCGCCGGCCAACCGGTCGGCTTAGTTGACACGTCAGGAAAGAAACGAGAGCTCCTTTGGTTCAAAGGTGTTCGTCTCGACGTGCTGGATGAAAATGACAAACCGTTGCCGAATGCGGAGTTCATCTGTCATTTCAATATCGATGTCGACGCTGCCTTCCGAAAGAAGGTGTTTCCGAAAGCTCAACACAGCGGCAATACTCGAGTGATGACGCTCACCCAAGGGCAGACCGATTTCCACTTTCCCGAAGGGACAGCGATTCCGGTCGCTAGCGATGAACAGTGGACCTTTACCTTTCAGGCGGCTAATCGTACTACCGAGCAACACAGACGTGTAAAACACCGGCTGACTGTCGATCTGCTCAAAGCCTCTGAAGCGAAGGAGCCTATGACGGCGTTGTTTTGGTATGTGCCTTACATTGTTGTCGTAACCAGTGGTGAGTCTAAGGAAGCAACTGAAATCGAGCATAATGGTGCGCCCAATTGTCTGGGCGCCTCGACCGGAACGACCGCTCCTAATACCGTCCCAGGTGGCGTGTTCAAGGACCAATCCGGAAGGAAGCTAAGCG
>CAZSNX010000179.1:0-8399 GCA_964607945.1 uncultured Candidatus Obscuribacterales bacterium | reverse complement strand
GTTCATCTCAGGAATATCGAGCGGAATGTCGGAAGTAATGTGGAGCCAGAGCCTGATAGCCATCGGTGCATCCGGATCTGTCATGGGAGTATTTGGGGCGACCGCCGGAGCCGTCTTTCGATGCAAAGACTTTCTTCCAGCCAATCTTCGCAAGAGCGAACTGAATTGGATGGTAAGGCTGGCATTGTTGCAGATAATTCTCGACCAAGTCATTCCACATGTAGCTGTCTTCGCCCATTTAGGAGGGCTGGTCGCAGGTCTGATGCTGGGTCTGTTACTGCCAGTCAGAAAGGGCTACTTGCAGGAGAGAGCCAAGCTGAAATTGGCCGGTCAAAACAGACAATAACGCCATTAATGCAACCGTCGGCTGACAACTTCCGGTTGCGAAGATGGTAGATTAGAAATGTGCTTGGCGACGGTTAGAGGGTCCTTCATATGTACGATTGCCCCAATTGCAGGGTGCCATTACATGGTTACGAAGATAGCTGTCCGTCCTGTGGAACGGCGCAGTATGTCAAAAAGGGCTTCCGTAATCTTTCTCACGTTCAGCAGGCACCGGGAGTCAACTGGATGCCATTCGTGGCAGTATTTGTAATCGTCGGGATAGGCATCTTCGTAGCGGCTCAGAGCACCTGGATCGGTCAGGTTATGAAGCAAGGACCTCGGCAAGAAGATCCAATGGAAAAGCTAACTTTCATGGACGCTCGAAATATAATCGAACAAAAGGTAACCGAAGGATTGACCGCCGTTGGAGCAAAAGCAAAGTTCAACTGGCAGAACGCTGACGGCTCGCCTTCCGACAAGAATTCTCCCCAAGATGTACAACTGTCAATCGAGACGAAATTGAAAGATCCCAATTCCAGAAAGTCGATTATCGATCCAATTAAAGCGTATATGGAAAAGGCTAAGATCCCAACTCTCACAATGACAGATGCCAGATCGCATGCAACTTGGACTTACACGGTTCAGCCATCGGCAGCGGCTTCTCAGCCTCCCGAAGAGATGCCCAATTTCGATGGAGGCAGCCATCAAGAGTCTCCCGCCCCATCCTACGGCGGAGATCAGCAGCAGCCACAACAGGCCGCTCAGCCGCAGCAAACGTACCAGCAGCCGGTCGAGCAGCAGCAAGTGCAGCAATCTCCTCAACAACAGCAACCGGTCGAGCAACAACAAGCACCGGCTCAGCAAGAAGCCAATCCCTGGGACGCCGACGCTAAGAGATATGGAGTCAATTAGCTAGCGGCTTCCGTACATCGGAGAGATCCGGCATGAAAAAAGTTGGAATTCTCCTGATGTTGTTGCTGACTGTGGTGGGAGCCCTCGAGCTCTGTTCTCTGGACGACGTCCAGTCTGCCGTTCGCAAGACGGTCACCGGGGAAAAGAACACAACTAACGAAGACGTTCCATTTGTGGCGATCGATGCAGGCACTTCCAGCGGTATTACGACCCGCGAGAAATACGTAATCAAGGATGAGGCTCAGTGGGTTTCGCTCTGGCAAAAACACGCATCAACTGAATTTCCCACACCGCAAGCTCCGCGTGTAGACTTCAACTCGGAAATGATAGTTGCAGTCTTCGCCGGAGAACATCATCCGCCCGGCAGTTTAATCCAGATCGACCATATTAAGCGGGTAGACAACAAGCTCTATATTATTGTCGGTGAAACCGCCGCCGGTGCAAGGGCCGGCAAGGAAACCAATCCGTACGCCGACACCCAACCATATTTCATCGCTCGAACTGCTCAAAGTTCTCTGCAAATAGTCTTTCAGGGAATCTGACATTACAGATGCCACCGGCAATGAAACTCTTCAAATCTTCGGACAGCTCGCCTGCGCTTTGATATCGCCTCTGAACATCAAGCGCCGTACAATCAGCTACAATCCGGTCCATCGCCTCACTCAATTCCTCATCGACAGCCCGCGGATGTGATTGCGAAATCGGCACCGGATCGGCACCGGCAAGTATGAAATGGAGCGTGGCTCCCAGAGCATAAATGTCCCCCTGGGTGCTCAGCGAGCCGCGAAACTGTTCGGGAGATATATACGATTGTTTTCCGACTACTTCACCGAAACCGACTTTGAGCCCCATCGCAGCTACTGAGAAATCGATTACTTTTATCTTTCCATCACCACACAACAAGATGTTATCTGGGGATAAGTCGCGATGAACCACCGGTTCTGGCAAACCATGAAGATAGCTCAGCACTTTGCAAGCCTCCAAAGCGATTGCAGCAGCCTGTCGCTCGGGTATTGCGCCATTGCAATCCACATATCTGCGCAATGACATTCCTTCCACATGCTCGAGTACTAAATACGCTCTCTCAGCATCAACAAAGCAATCGAGCAGATTCACAATACTTTCGTGCTCAAGCACAGACAGGATCGAAACCTCACGCTCAAAGGACGACAGGGACTGTAAACGAGCATCATCACCAGTACAGGCGGCCGGTATGAACTCCTTAAGAACCACCGTCTTGAGGTCAACGAAAGATAGACAGCTGCGCCTGAGCGGATCATCAGATGGCAATCGATCGATGTTTACTACCGCTGCATAAACATTTGCCTGCCCACCGGTTTCCAGACGCTTGAGAATTCTAAACGCACCGTCTCTCAACAATGCTCCCTCAGCAAGATAATCGGATTGCTTGCCGGTCGACGAGCTCTCCAACAATTGCAGCCAGAGCTCCGTATATTTAGAGTCCTTCTCTGGCAAGGTCTCGTCCAGCAATGCTTCATACACGTCGCGCGGAACATTTAAATGCGGAGCCCACCGCCTGATAGCGGTCATCAGCTTGCGGCGCTGGTCCTGATCGAAGTCGGTGATGGGAATGCGAAAGATCTGACGTTTATCGGCAGAGAAGAGATTGAGAGTGTGCAGCCAGGGACGAGCGAAGAATCGCTCTCCCACCAAAACTCGATTGCTAAAAAGGCTGCCGATTGAAATTGCACCATATGAGAGAGCATCTATCGAGCACCAGGACAGCAGTGGACTAACATTCTTAGCGTCTTTCGAAAGCTGCTGCTCTGCCGACGGCAACCATCTCAGCCCGGAAGGTCCGATTTCCAATTGAGCCCGGGCTTGCCTCATCGGCATGTCCTGACCGAAGAGAAAGACCATTAAGATAACCAAGCCCATCAAAGCCGCATACGAAAAGAGCACGACCAGATTCAAGAAAAATCGCGCCGAACCGGGCTCAACGCCGACACTCATATACTGCCAGAGAAAAGCGATGTTTAACTGCTGAAATCCGAGCAATATGAAGACGAGGCGCTGCAGCTTGCTGGAGCGCCAGAGAAAGCCAGTTCGTCCAATCGCCTTCGTCTCTGGGCGCAGCAAGAAACTTTCGGAAGAACGATTGAAAGAATCTTTCAATTGCCACTTCACGCTCGCTCTCCCGTGCGCAGCAACGATGAGCCCAACGCCAGATTGGCTGCCGGAGCTGAAGATTGTTCAAGGCAGCTGCTCAGGATTTGCTTTAGTCTTTGCTGCACTTCGTCTACGGATGCCGGTCGGAGATGAGCCTCAAAACTGGTCATTTGAAAGACGAGCTCCGTCAACGCCGCAGAGATCGGACGGTTGCGCCCAACCGGTGCGCACTGACCCAACGGCACCGGCTCCTCGCCCGTCAGCAGCGAATACATGGTGGCACCAAGCGCGTAGATATCGCTGCGCGTATCTGGTACACCTCTTAGCTGCTCTGGTGCGAGGTAGGATTGTTTGCCCACCAGAGTGCCGGTGGCGTTGGCGAAAAAGAATTTGGAAGCACCGAAATCAATCAAACGAACAGTCTGATCATCGCCCATCACAATGTTGTCCGGTGTGACATCCCGATGGATTACCACAGGATCATGCCTGTGCAAATATGAAAGAGCAGAACAGATCTCGACTCCGGCTCGAATGACATCGCCTTCCGGCAATTCCCCGCGCCTGAGTAACAGTTCGCGCAAATCAAGTCCGGCAAAGTACTGCAAGACCAGATATCGTCTGCCACTCTCGACGAAATGATCGTAAACTTTGGCTATCCTTGGATGATTGAGCGTCGATAAGATCTGACACTCACGGTCGAATTGCTCCATAGCCTTGGCTGCAGCCGCTGAGTCGCCAGGCACGACCGACTCCTTCACCACCACTAGCTGTCGTTCGTCTACCCGAGCGAGATAAGTTGCCGACCAGGGAGTGCTTGCCAACTGTCGAACTATCCTTAGACGACCATCTTGCAGAGAATCGCCGCCGGATAGCGGCACAAAGACGGTAGAACGCAATGACGACGAAAGGCTTTCTTCCCAGAATCTGGTATAGGACAACCGCCTGTTTTCCGGACCGCTGGCTTGCGAAGACCCTTTCAGCGCCCATAACCTGGCACTAACAGTACAATCGGCGGCCAGCTCATCTATGGCAGACATGAAGGTCATTTGGTCGCTCTCGGACATACTTGAAAGGTCCAGAACAATCTTTCCACCAGATCTAAACTTGAACTCGGCAAGGCAATGATCTTTAGATTCCACATCCTGACTCTGGCAGTCCATGACCGACTCGAGATCGGACCACATGCGACTCAGTTGTCCATTCAGTCCTCGCTTGAATCGATCCGGAAACTTAACGGACCTCCGCCGCAAAGTAATTCTCGAGGACGGAAGCAAGGACAGCACAACCGGGCAAAAGGCGAAAGTAAATGGCACAGCTGAGGCGCAACTGGACACCAGAGCCATAAAGAGCAAGGTCGATTCGCTTTCAGTGCGAGCCTTTTTGGAAAGCGGCGCATCGTTTGAACTTGTCTTGAACAGTGCCTGCAAACACCCCAATTGTCCATGCTCAACCGAATCGCCTACCAAATCGTAAAGCCCAACAAACAAAACCGATGCGGTCAAGCCGAACAGAACAAGCACAGCGCAAAGATCGCTAGTTCTGGAACGCTCTCTGTACTTCAAGGAGACAGCCGGTTCCATCATTTCGCTGCTTAAAAGTAACTGCCCTGCACTCACGCCTGTTGACCACCTCCAAATCCTATCCTTAGCTATACCAGTCGTTTGTGGCAAATACCTTGAAAGTCTAGGTGGAAGTACGAGTAATCTCAGTTAAATCGTAGGCCCGCACTTGACCGGTCTCAATACTCCCGAAGGACTCGCCAAAGAAATACGCCGGTCGAGGGCATATTAGTCGACCGGCGTATTTCTTGGTGTTTCGAGGCGGCTCTACTTCTTCTTGCCGAAGATGGTCTTAAACAACTTGGCGATTGGATCGTAGAACTCGTCGACTACCCTCTCCTTAAGCGGAATAATCGCATTGTCGGTAATGTGAATCTCTTCGGGACAAACTTCCGTGCAGCACTTGGTGATATTGCAGTAACCAAGCCCGGCTTGCTCTTTCAAAATGCCCGTACGGTTTTCCGTGTCGAGCGGATGCATCTCAAGCCCTGCCATTCGCACGAAGAACCGAGGACCATAAAACACGTCCTTGCGATCGTGATCTCTTAACACGTGGCATACGTTTTGACATAAGAAGCACTCAATGCATTTGCGAAACTCTTGAACGCGCTCAATGTCTTCTTGCATGAACGTCCAGTCCGCATTGGGACTGGGTGTAAACGGAGGTATTTTCTTATTGACCTCATAATTCCAGGACACGTCGGTCACCAGATCTTTGATCAGCGGAAAGGTCTTGATCGGCTCGACAGTTATCTCCTCGCCTTCCGGAAAGTGGTCCATCCGACTCTTACACATGAGCGCCGGGTGACCGTTAACTTCCGCACTGCAGGAGCCGCATTTTGCTGCTTTGCAGTTCCAGCGAACGGAAAGCTCCGGATCGAGATAGCCTTGTATGTAATGGATTGCATCGAGGACTACCATTCCCTCTTCAACCGGAACTTTGTAAGTTTTGTACTCTCCGCTGCCCTGGTCGGTCCCGCGGAAGACCTTCATTACTGCTTCACGCATTTGCTGGTTCCTTCTTCACGAATAGCTTCTTCAACTCCTCAGGCATGGCCGGCGTTGGTGTCTTCTCCAACTTCATGCTGTCACCATCCCTGAAGACAGCTGTATTGTTCTTTTGCTGCTCGGGATCGGTGTCGGGATAATCCAGACGGCTGTGAGCTCCTCGGCTCTCAGTACGGGACAATGCGCTGCGAGCGATTGCCTCCGAGCAGATCATCATGTTCTTTAGGTCTCGGCACATGTGCCAGCCGGGATTGTATGTCTTAGTTCCAGAGATGCCTACCTGCTTAATCTCCTCTTTCAACTCCTCCAGAAGCGCGATGCCTTTTTTGAGGTCGTTTTCCTCGCGGAAGATACCGACATAAGTGCTCATTATTTCGTGCATCTTTCGTTGCAGCTCGTATGGATTCTTGCCGTTGGATCGATTGAACGGCTCTTCCATCTCGTCAATTGCCGCTTTGATCTGCTCTTCGGAAGTTTGCGGGGCAGCTGTGTGCTTTTTAGCATACTCGGCTGCACCAGCTCCGGCTCTGCGACCAAAAACGATCAAATCGGAAAGCGAATTTCCGCCCAACCGGTTGCCACCATGCATACCACCACTGACCTCGCCGGCGGCGAACAAACCCGGCACCTGCGATTCGGCAGTGTCGGCATCCACGCGCACTCCACCCATGATGTAATGCATAGTTGGACCAACTTCCATCGGTTGCTGCGTAATGTCTACATCAGCAAGTTCTTTGAACTGATGGTACATGCTGGGAAGTTTTTTCTTGACACGGTCGGGGTCCTGATAGCTGATGTCGAGGAAAACCCCACCGTGCGGAGAGCCACGGCCGGCCTTAACCTCAAGATAAATCGACCGAGCGACGTTGTCCCTTGTGGACAACTCCGGGGGACGTCGAGCCTGGGTTTTCTCGCCACGAATCGCCGCATCCACCCATGTCTTGGCCTCTTCTTCCGAATCGGCGTAGTCATTTTTTGTCGCTTCCGGAAGGTACTTGAACATGAAGCGTTCGCCCTTGTTATTGCGAAGAATGCCTCCCTCTCCACGCACACCTTCGGTCACCAGGATGCCGCGCACGCCGGGCGGCCACACCATGCCGGTCGGGTGAAATTGAACGAACTCCATGTCAATCAATTGCGCACCAGCATCGTAAGCCAGCGCATGTCCGTCCCCGGTGTACTCCCAAGAATTGGAAGTTACCGGGAAGCTCTTGCCCACTCCACCGGTTGCCAAAACAATCGCTTTGGCCTTGAACAGCACATATCGTCCATCTTCACGGTAGTAACCGAAAGCACCGGAGACTTTGTCTCCGTCCTTGATCAACCTTGTAATGGCACACTCCATGTAAACCGTGATGCCTTGATGAACGCCACGATCTTGCAGTGTTCTGATCATCTCGAGCCCGGTGCGATCTCCGACGTGGCAAAGCCGCTTCCATTTGTGACCGCCAAATGCTCGCTGGAGAATCTTGCCTTCCTTCGTGCGATCGAATACAGCTCCCCAGCGCTCCAATTCGCGCACACGGTCAGGTGCTTCTTGCGCATGAAGCTGAGCCATGCGCCAATTGTTCATCATCTTGCCGCCGTTCATCGTGTCGCAAAAATGGGTTTCCCAACCGTCTTGCTCGTCGACATTAGCCAGCGCAGCGGCGACTCCGCCTTCAGCCATAACTGTATGAGCCTTGCCCAGCAAGGACTTGCACACCAGACCGACGGTCACTCCCAGGGCGGATGCTTCAATCGCCGCTCTCAAGCCGGCTCCGCCGGCGCCAACAACCAGAACATCGTATTCGTGAACTTCGTAGTTTGCCATTTTAGAAACGCCTTATGATCCTATTAGCGGAATATCAGTCCAAACACCGGCTGCCAGCTGACGAACATAGAAGTCAGCAAACCCGACGGTACAGAGGCTTACCCAGGCCCAAAGCATGTGATGCTCGTTGAGCTTGGTGACAACATTCCAGAGCTTGAACTGAGTTTTAGCTCCTGAAGTGCAGGAGAAACAATCGAGCCTGCCTCCCACCAAGTGGCGGAACGCATGACATCCAAATGTGTAGAACGAAAGGAAAATGCAATTTCCGAACAATACAAGCGTGCCCAAACCGACCCGGAAGGCACCGTTGTAGAAAAGTGAGCTGAACGCATCCCACCACAGGAAGCCGACTACAACAATTGCCAGATAAAGAAAGTATCTGTGCAGATTTTGCAGGACGAGCGGAAAGGTTGTTTCGCCGCAATACTTCTCACCACCAAAGTGACCTACCGCACAAGCAGGTGGGTCCATGAAATAAGCCCGGTAGTAGGCCTTTCGGTAGTAGTAGCAGGTTGCCCGAAACCCTGCCGGCATCCACAAAATGAGAATAGCCGGTGACCACTGCCACCCCGGCAGCGTAATTTTTGGAGAAAAGAACGGTGACAGATAAGGTCCCCATTCCTGAAACTGATAGTCGACCAGGGCCCGCCAGG
>CAZSNX010000178.1:0-8420 GCA_964607945.1 uncultured Candidatus Obscuribacterales bacterium | reverse complement strand
GCACCCCACCGGGCGAGAGGATGGTCTATCAGCCGGTCGAGATAATACTGCTTGCCGTCTTTCCCGGTTACGACATGGTAAAGCATCAAGGAAACGGAGTTTTGATTTAGTGTCTGGCTGGATGCAGCGCCCGGGACAGGAGTCTGAGTCGGTGAAGCAAGCACATCAGCAGGTCCGACAAGTCTTGCCCCGACGACCGCCAGGGCAGGCAACATCGTAAGTCTGAGCATTCGAATTACTATATCGGTCATTTGTAAGTCAGCCCTGCATCTAATGAGCCTCTACCTAATATTCCTCGGTGCTTGTATTTCTTACGCCGGGGAAACAAGAAATTGTAGTTTTTTTAGTGCAAATGTCGGATATTGTCATAAGGCTTGTCGGCTGCCGAGCTGTTATTCCTGCCAGATATGTGAGGAGCGGAAGTTCGAGAAGTGGTATCGAACTAACTTATACCGCAGAGATTCATTTGTTGGAAACTTCCGCAGACTCGATCGAGTCTTTAGTAACAACAGAACCGCAAGGTTCCACCTGACAGTGCGAAAGCGAAGTAAGGTGCTTGCAGAATCCCCACGAAGCCGCAAGGCTATCGTGGGGATTCTGCTTTTGGACCGGTTACTTGTCGACTTCAGGCATGCTTTGACGCACGCTTTGATGTCAGGCTATCGAGCGGGCACTCTGCACTAGGTTCTAGCCAGAAATTGGAGTACCGGCGGTCTTTGAAGTGATTAGGTGGCGCGGTAATCAATTGGAACTCAAGACTTGACTTCAAGTTTGTGCCAATTTAACGTAATGAAAAGTTAGTCTCCGCCGCGTGCGGAGCCATGTACTGTGTTGCTAGTCATTAGCCAATAGTATTAGAAAGGACCGTGAGAAATGGCACCGCAAAGAAAACTGCTGGCTGCTGTTCTAGTTCTGTTAACTGCAGTGCCTCCTCACGATATGCGCTGTGCTTCGGCTAGCACGGAATCAAGTGCATCGGGACCATTAGATAAAGCGGTGGAAAGTGTGCGAGGAGAAGTTGGAATTGCGGTAATCGACTTGGTTGGAAAGAAGCAATTCCTTCTGAATCCGAACAAACCTTTTCCAATGCAGAGCGTCTGTAAACTGCCTATTTCAATTGCGATTCTTCGCCTGGCAGATCAAGGCAAGCTTTCGGTGCATGAAAACATTACTGTAAAGCAGGCGGATTTGGATTCTAATCACAGTCCAATTCGAGATGCAATCAAAGGTGAGCAGTCTGATTTTACGATTCGCAATTTGATTACGCGAGCAATTTGCGATAGTGATAACACTGCTTGCGACGTTCTTATAGAGCGCGCAGGCGGCGCAAGTGAAGTTACTCGTGTATTGATTGAGGCCGGCATCAAGGGTATTAGGGTTGACCGCCCTGAAAGACAGCTTCAGCCTGAAAGCCTGCAGATCGACAAATATCTCTTAGACCCAAGAGATACCGCGGAACCTCGGGCAATGGCAGATCTCTTACAGATGCTCTACGAGGGAAAGTTACTTTCGAGTGATTCGAAATCGCTCTTACTCGAAGATCTGTTTAACTGTAAGACGGGTATAAACCGCTTGAGAGCTGGTTTACCCGAAGGATGGAAGTTGGCGCATAAAACAGGAACCGGTAGAGATGTGTCTGGACAAAATACTGCAACAAACGATGTTGGAGTTATGATCGGTCCTAAGGGAGAGACGATTTTTGTTGCGGTTTTTATCAAGGGGTCTCGAGCAACGATGGAAAGTCGCGAGGCAGTGATGGCAATAACCGCTGCCAAAGCCGCTGCTGGAGAGCTCTGAGCGATTAGTTGAGTCATTAACGTCATTCGATTTGTTGCGTCGGTATTCAGAAAGCATCGACCTTAAATGGGATATAGTTAGCAATGCATTCAGTCTGACTTGTATTCGTGCAGGATTCGTTCTTTAGTGATGACAGGTGCTGAGTAATGCAAATGAAAAACGTCACTCACTGCTTTCTCTTCCTCGCTGCCGCTGTAAATTTCTGTGGGAGTGAAGTAGTTGTTGCAGAAGAGACGAGCAATAGCGGCTCGGTAAAAGTAGCGCCGCTTGAGGGGCGAATCGAGCAGACCGCAGATTTTAAGGTGCCATTGCCAGCCAAGCTAACTCAACTTAAGGCTCGAGTTCCCAAGATGGATACAAGTCATCGTGCGGCATTGCAAGGTGGAGTTTCGAAATTGGCAAGTGAGCTTTCGCAGGAAGGTTTTCCTGAAGACATGCTCGGCTACTGGGGCGGCACTTTGAAAATTGCCTCCATCTACCATATGCGCCCGTTTCCGGATGTTTACGAAAGAGAGGGAACTAAAGGCCTTGTAGTCTTTCATTTCGTGAAAGAGGGAAACGAGGTCAAACTAAAGCCAGCATCGATCTTCTTGCAACCCGTGACCAAACGATTGCAGGATTCAGTCTTTCGTCCGGCTCGATTAGAGCAGATGAAAGAGATGGCCAAAAGTACTGGGAAGCAGATAGATCCTAATCAGCTACTGGATCGCAATCCAATCATCTCTTTGGCGGGAGGGGAGTGGGCCAAGCTCGGCGGAGCTACTGGAAAGACGACCATGACTTCTAATACCTTGCATGCTCTTGATAAGGGGGTAATTGAGCAAGATATTGTGAGCAAGTACGAGCAGACAGGGCCGGCCGGCGGCAGGCGAAGTGGATACCTCGAAGTAATTTGCCGATTCAAGGAAATTGGTTCTGATTCGCGATTCGTTCAGGTAGCCAAAATCAGGTATGCCGCTAATGGAGCAATGTCCCGCCGAGTACTCTTTGAGGGGACGGTTACTCGCGATTGGCAAAAGACGGCTGACAAAATAAGCAAGCAATTGAATCGTCCCTGGGATCGAATTGCCTTAATGCATGATATCTAGCAGCAAGTCAGCCTGCTTAAGTTCTAGAAATTGTATGGCAAGAGCAGTAAGTTTGGCGACGAACTCGACAGGAAGTTGGTTTTTGAAGATTGATCTGGGGCGCAAGGATTCGAACCTTGGGATGCCTGGACCAGAACCAGGTGCCTTACCACTTGGCGACGCCCCAAAATACGTCGTGGAAAGAGAAGTCTATTGAATCTTCTGTTCAAATGTCAAATTACTCCGGCATTTTTAGTTGGCCCTAGATCCAATGGACCTCGAGTCATAACTAATGCTGGAGCCCGAGAAAGCCGGTAGACGATTGACTTAGACACTTTTGGGACATTTCAGGGACGAGTTTAGGCGAAAACCTTCGTACTCTGGTCCTGTAAACCATGTGTTGGGGATAATTAAAAATGGAACGAGCGACAGAAGTTGCAAGCGAGATGGGCAGGACACTTCTTGATGAGTCCAATTCTCTTGCCCGGGAAATACTCGGTTCGATGTCTGATTTCAAGTCGATATTCGGTTCGGCAAGTGAAGGAGCTGCCTCTGTTCTCAAAGAACAGTTCGGAGACTTACTGCTAGTGGACGAAGGTGCATTAATAATGGATTCCGGCAAGGCGGCATCGAAGGACCAGCGTGTTGGCAAGCAAGAAGGTCCGCAAGTCCGCGTTATCGAGCAAGATGGCCGGAGCAGTGGCAGAGAGATTTCGTCCGGAAACGTAAAGGTCGATATTGACCAGGACGGTGAAGTTCGAAGAGGAATTGTTGTCGATGAAGATGGAATCCGCACCAGAGAATTGGAGATACCAAAAGGCAATACTCCACTAGATCCAGCTCCGGAGCGTGAGCAAAGTCCCCAGGATCGTTTCGTTGAAATCGACAATAGCCGGCGCTCGGTTGAGGTATTTAATTTTGACAACATCGCCAGTGAGACTGATGAGAATGGTGAAATCAATCGCGTTATCGCAGTCGATGAAGACGGCTTGAGATCCAGAGAGCTGACAGTCGATTGATCGCCCGATATCTTTCAACAGCCAGTCTAGGATTCACCGAATGTGTCGTGTGGAAGAGTATGGTGCGATTGGATCGCCGACAGCGTGCGTTCCAACGGCAGGGACTGCTCAATTTGAACCAGGTTTGCGCGGCCTGCGCTCGGCGCTGGCAGTAAGTGGATCTTCAGGCCAAGAATGCTTTGGATAGCGGCTACGCAGGTCCTTCCGTACTTCCGAATAAGTATTTCTCCAAAAGTTAGACAGATCATCGGTGATTTGTTGAACCCGATAATTCGGCGCGAGTAGTTGTAATAGCATCGGCACGGTTGAACCGGCAATTCTGGGAGTATCTTGCATGCCGAAAATTTCTTGAATACGGACTGCGACTGTGGGCGGCTTTCCTGATTCGTAAACAACTTTTATGCGGCTGCCGCTGGGAACCGAAATGTGGCTGGGAGCTTCTTTCTCTACCGCGTGCAGCTGCTGTGACGTTAGTCGCGCTTGAATGGTAGGTACGAGAGAGCGTGACTTCAACTCTTTGACGCTGGTGCATCCCATGCACCATTCCGGCATGAGATTGTGCCAAGGTGAGGGACCGAAATCTGCCAATCCCAGCTGCGGCATCCAGGCGCGCAGGCATTCAATTCTTGTCATGTATTGTTTTGCTTCATCGTCTACTAGTGTTTCAATATCGAAGTTCTCTGTTAGCGCCTTTGCCAACAGCCCTGAGGGATCCAGCGAAGATGGCAATGGGACTTGAGCTTCATCGATGATGAGATCGCAAAACTTCAGACGGCGCATAGCTAGTACCCTTTCCTTTGTGGAGTCGTAGTATGCATCAACTGTACTGACCAAGTGGGATGCTTCAAGCCAGCTGCGTTCAACTTGCGAGGCTTGAAGCACGACAGATTCAGCTTGTCCGTTGTCGAGCAGCTCGACTGCGATAAACAGCTCTCCAGAACCTACAGCCGATTGGTCTCCCAGGCGAACTCCACGTCCACCTACCATTAGTGCGCGGCGGCCTTTTTCGTCTCGACGCCTGCAAAGACGGTCCGGAAAGGCAGCCAAGAGAGCCTTTCTTATAGCGACATCGCTATCCGTTTCAAATGCATCAGGCGCTTTACCGTCCGAACGGTCCGAACACAATCGAATCAGTTGATCGCCGGCTCGCAATACTTGCTTAACAGGTCCAGTCAAAATTTCCCCGACTGCGGAATCACGAACTCCATTGTTTGCGAATTCTTCGATTGCTATTAGCCGATCGAGCACATCGGAGTCTGAGTGGTGCTCTGATCTCAGCCTTTCGCCTGACCGTCGCCTGAAAGGCTCGCGTTCGGACAGCAATGCCGCGCACAGTGCAGCTCGCTTGGCATGACCAAGCCGCTCACCTTCAACCAATAGGCGCGCCAGACGTGGTTGCAGCGGGAGACTGGACATTTTCCTGCCTAAATCCGTTATCTGCCCTGACTTTAGGGACTCCAGGCGATCGAGTAGTTGTAAGGACTGCTCCAAGGAACTTTCGGGGGGCAGCTCGAACCAGGGAAATGATCTGACATCCGTTTCTCCCCAGGCAAAGAGCTGCAACAAGCATTGCGAAAGGTCGACTCGACTGATTTCGGGATCTTCGAACTCTCGCAACATTTGATGTTCTCGCTCGCTCCAGAGGCGGAGGCAGGAGCCTGCAGCGGTTCGAGCTGCCCGACCCGCTCGCTGATTCGCAGAGGCCTTCGATATTCGCTGAAGGTCGAGGCGGTTCAGCCCAAGCCTGGAATCAAGCCTGTTTACTCTGGAGAGTCCGCTGTCCACTACGGTTGTGACACCGTCTATGGTGAGGGAGGTTTCCGCTATGTTGGTGGCAAGAATAATCTTGCGCTGGGTGGAAGATTCAAGCACTTGCTGCTGATCTTGCAGTGGCATATCGCCATATAGGGTCATGAGTCCCATCTTCTCTTGCGATACTAGCGGTTGCAACAATGCCTGTGTTTGTCGAATCTCCGCAATACCTGGCAGAAAGACCAGCAAGTGGCCGGAACGCCGCGACAGCATCTGATTTACTCCATCGTATGCTAATCGATCTGTGGAGGCACTGGCCGGAAAAGGCAAATACTCGATTTCAAGCGGATGACTTGCTCCAGGGCAAGCGAGTGTCGGGCAACCGTCCAGATAGCTGGCTATCGGAGTCGTATCCAGGGTCGCAGACATCACGATTATACGTAGATCCGGTCGTAAATCCCGCTTAACTTGCCGCACCATTGCTAGTGCCAGATCGCTGTCTATGCTGCGCTCGTGGAATTCGTCAAAGATAACTACTGACACTTGCTCCAGCATCGGGTCGTCTTGCAGCAATCGGAGAAAGATGCCATCAGTGCAGATTAGAATGCGCGTGCTACGCGAACTTCTTCGCTCGAATCTAACTTGATATCCTGTCTCGCCTCCCAGTTCGGTTTCTCGCTCGCTGGATATGCGCATGGCTGCCGCGCGAGCAGCTATGCGCCGTGGCTGCAAGACAATTATTTGCCCAGCCCCAGTGCCAGGCAGTTCTGCCAGTCCGGCATCCAGTAGTGCGGGCGGAATCCGTGTGGTTTTGCCTGCGCCTGGTTCCGCTTGCAGCACCAAAGCTCCGGACCGGGCCACTTGATCGAGCACTTGTGGCAGGTAATCATCGATCGGAAGCGGAAGCAGCTGGCGTGGCATATGTTTTATGGTATCAACTCCGCCATCTCATGCGATTGCAGAAATCTCGCAAAGGAGGGACGCAGATCGGAACCATCCGTCCATTGCGGAATAACTGTTGGTGGCGCAATCCCATACCAGTTGGTTACAATCGATCCTCGTCCGAAAATCTGAGATTGAACTGATTGCAGGGAGTGCACTCCGCCTGCCTTTCTTGGCACGAAAACCGTGGCGTCTCGGCGGCGATCGACGCTGATGATTACTGCTGTCGAGCGATTGTAATAGACGTCAATACTTTCCGTGATCAATTCAAATTCGTCTGCCGATCTGGGAATTGCAGTCGATCTCATTACAGTTCGAACCATGATTTCATTGGCAACCTCGGACTTGTTGACAAATGGCACGCGCAGAGTTTCCCACCAGCTGCCCGAACGATCTTGTAAGTGTCCGAACGTTTGTGCATTGTGATCTTTCAAACGAGCATGCGTTGGCGGTCCATTTTTGCCAGCCATAAATTGGTCTGAATAATCGTGGGCCCAAGTCCCTGCCATCCAATCAGGCACTTTATACCAGCTCTCGATGACACCTTGCTTGGGAAGCATGCTGTCATTGAACACGGCTCCTGGTTGAATCGTCGGCAATACTCGCTCTTCCCATTGTTGAGCCGATAGCTGGAAAGTCTCTGCGTGACATTCACCGATGCACACAGGCGAGATAAGCAGCAAAAACCCTACAGTCGTCAAGCCGGCAATCTTAACTGCTGTAAAACGCAAGATCAGCTCTGCCCATGTTCCGGTTGCGTCGTATTTTGCCTTTCTATAGAAGGAAATAAGTAGATTGTGCATTGTGCGTAGATAGGCGTCGTCTGCCCTGCGGCAGGAAAGGAGGACTCGCTCACCTTGAATGGTGGTCAAGATTTTAGCGTAGATTCAGGCGCTCTCCAAGCCGGCACTGTCTCAACGTGGCGTATGCCCAATCAGGCTTGTTTAGCTTCTCTTTCGATTCGCCTTCCCGAAAGCTGATGGGCACCCTGTCTATGAACGGAAACAGCCGGCATTGGGCAAAACATTCTGGAGTCTATCCTTCCATCGCCAATCTGATTCCGTCAATAATGCTCCATGGATGCGGAGGACAGCCGGGGATGAAAACGTCCACAGGCAATATACTTCCAACACCATTGGCTTCTGTGTAGCCACCTTTGTGAACTCCTCCGGAGATTGCGCATGTACCCACAGCCACGACAAGTCGTGGCTGTGGCATAGCTTGGAAACAGCGTACCAACGGTTCATGCATTGCCTTCGGGACTGGGCCGGTCACCAATAGAACATCTGCAAATCTAGGTGAAGCTACAATCTGAATTCCAAATCTCTCCATATCGAATATCGGATTGCTGCAGGCGCTGATTTCAAGATCGCAGGCACTGCAACCAGTTGATACAACTCGTGCTGCGATCGATCTCTTGAATGCGTTTGAAGTTCTTGATCCGGAATCAGACAATTTGCGATTAGGTGATGTAATACACAACGCTTCCCGGGTCGTTGTTGCTACGCGGGTGTCTGTGCAATTAATCAATGTTGCTGTCGGGCAGGTGTTAGTGCACAATCTACATGCGATACATGCTCCAAGGTCGAGAGAAACTTTTGTGCCGCTTGAAGTTTCTTCAATGTCTATTGCCTGTGTTGGGCAAAGCGCCTCGCATTCCCCGCATTCCGAGCCTAAGCACAGTTCGGTTGTGATCTTCGGCAGCCCGAGCGCTCCTTCCGCCAGCGGAGGGCAGTACTCTTTGGTGGTAACGACACCTTGATTTAGCAGATAACTGAGCAACCTAAGCATTCTTGCACCTCACAGATCATGACCGCCGTATGAGAGACTGAAGCTCTTATTA
>CAZSNX010000177.1:0-8452 GCA_964607945.1 uncultured Candidatus Obscuribacterales bacterium | reverse complement strand
TGTTGCGCAGCTCGAAGAGAAGAAGTGCGGCCGCACGCAGATCGCGTTACAGACCCTGACCGGACCGCTCCGGTCGGGGTCTGCATATTTTTGATACTAAAGCTGGTGGCTCGACAGACGGCAGAAGACCGGTATTGACCGGCGTGTCTTCGGCGCAGCAACCGCTTGGCAACGAGCTGTTTGCTTTCCTTTTCGGAGCGAAGCAAGCCGCGCTAACTCTGAAGAATCAGGGGCTGTTGCTGTCTGGAATAGCAACTTTCCAAGCCGTCATTTTGTTGCAGCTTGACTTGTTTGTGTCGATTAATCGGCTTCTAGAGGCGCTTCTGTTTGCAGCAAGCACCTTCCGCTCCGGCAGGCAATCGGCTTGACGTTTGTGCTTGAAAACCGGGTCGGGCGCGTTTCCGTGCTGCTTTCTGCCGACTAAAGCGGATGAACAATTACTCAGTTCTGTTGCTTCTATCGAGAGCAGATAGCTAGTTTAGAGCCACATTCTTCATCATGACCTATCAGGAAATAGCAAACTTTGTAAGAACGCCGCGCCCGTAACTAACCGAGCTGTTTTTGACCGGTTGCAGAGCTGCTGTGCCTGCACTAGTGATCGCCGGATTTGAGACTGCGAGCGCTTTTACAACTGTTCCTGACTGCTTTTGCTTAACATCGCCTCCGCCTTCGGGTGGGGTTGACCAAATATGCCGAAGGAGCCACCGATGGCAAACAAGATTAAGCTGGGCAACTTCAGCACCATCCTGGCACGAGCGAAGCTCGTGTTGGGCAGTGGAAAGCGCGTTGCCGATCCCTTCAAAGGTGCCACCACTCTCAATGTCTTCAAACAAGCTGTTGCTGATGGGCGACGCTTGCTGCCTACTCGCTATCAGCAGCGCTATGTCGACGTGCTAGAGCAAGTCGTACTGCAGGCGGAGCAGGCGCTGATTAACCTTCATCCTCGTGATGGAGCCAGTCGACGTGTCGTGCTGGAGCAGCTGCAAGACATTTTCTCAATCGCCGCTGCTCCGATCGTTCAGCTCAAGTCCTCGCAGCATCAGCGAGAGCTGAAAGCCTTTCTGGTAGCGATCAGCAACATCTACGGTCGCTTCATTAACGACGATCTGGTTCAGAAGGGGGCTCGATTCAACATCCTGTCTCCTGATCTGGACCCGCTTGGTGCATTCGGGCACGACGATGCCGGTCCATTCACGTTGCCGGCGTCTCCGGACATGCCGGTAGCGATTGTTTCCAAGCCTGCCAACGAAATGAACTTTCTGCCATTCTGGGCCGCTGACGGACACGAAGTCGGCGGACATGACATCTACGGCGCCGTACAGGGGTTCGAGACGGAGTTGGCCAGCACGCTCGAGACCAACATTCGGGCCGGATTCAAGTCAGGTCGCATCAAGACCGCCGCTTCGAAGGTAAATCTGCCGTTTCGAGGTCTCTTCACGCGTTACCAGACGATCAGCATGGAGGAGTTCATGGTGCGCGTCTGGAAGGCTTGGTTGCCGGAGGCCAGCTCGGATCACGCCGGGCTCGGCAATATCGGTCCGATGTATCTGGACGCGCTCATGCTGTTGCTGTCTGCTGTCAGGCCGAATGACACGCTTAGCAAATCAGGTACTTTCGACCGCAAGCTTTTCGCCGGCAACGGTGGTTTCGAAGCACATCCGGTCGATATCGTGCGGGTGCTGTTGAACGCCGAAGCGCTCAAAGTCTTGAGCTTCAAGGATGGAGCGACCTACGCTCAACTGTTGGTCGACCGGCTGAAGGATAACCAAGGTGGAGCGCTTCCGGCAAACATTAGCTGGACGGACCGGCACGGCAAGGTAGTCTTCGACGTAGCGCTCTCTGACTTTCAGGCGGTGCTGCCGATTGTGGTGGAGACTGTCATGAAGTCCAAGCTCAATGCTCTGGCCGGCCAGGCTTTCAGTGACATCGTCAACTGGGAGGACGCCGACGAAGCGATTGTTGTGGCGCTGGCAGCTAAGCTGCTGGCAGCTGATACCAAAGTCGCGGAGAACGTCGAGCCCAGGCATGTTGTTGCGGCCTCCATGCTGGCGATCGAGCTAGCTTCGACACAGGCCAAGTTCACTGCTGTCTCGGCGTCGATTCACGACACCGGTATCACCATTCTCAAGGAGATGTACGACAGCCGCTGTCTGTTGTGCAGCATTACGACGCCGACCGTTCAAGGCGGGGCTACGCCGCTGGTCGACATGTCTCGCCTGTTCAAGCACGTGAAAAACAGGCGGACCTGACGGTTTCTTCGGGGGCGGAAAGCAAGGTGCTTTCGCCCCCTTGCTTTTACGTCGTTGCGTTGCCATCGGCAGCGCGCAAAAAGAATCTCGGTTTACGAGCCGCGCAGGAGGGACCTCTATGCGCCTCTTGACTCGCCAATTCGGCAAATCCTTCGCGAGCGCGCTGGCAAAGTCACCGACCCTAGCTGGAGACCTCGAGGAGTGTCGAAAACTGGGCGTGCGAATCCGGCGCTTGAAAAACAAATGCCTTGGCTACTCGATTGGGTGTGACAAGTTCATTTGTATTGGAACCAAGTGCAGCAGAAGCATTGCGCTGACTATGCTCGCTCACGAGATCGATCATGTCTTGCGTGGAACTGCTCCGTTGAACGACATTCCTCCAGGCATGTCGCGCAAGCGCTTCGTCGGCCTTCTGCTTGAAGAGGAGGTTGACTGCATGGAGTACGAGCTCAAGGTTGTAGGAGAGCTGAAAGCAGCCGGTGTTCGTCTCGATGCGTACACGCTGAGCCGATACCGCAGCTGGAAGCGGTATGGACGCGCGATGCTGCGCAGACGCGTCGAAAAGCTCGAAACTTCCACAACCGGAGAGCGTTACCCCAGGTACTACGGCCGTATTTACGATGAAGCCATGGCGGCCCGCCGCCGGCCCAAGAAGTAATCGGCTGTTCCATCGTCATCACAAGCAGACGACTCGAGCGGTGGCTGTGCTTCCGGTTATCCGGCAGCCGGCCGCCGCTAAATGAGTCAACGTCGATGCGCATTCTTTGCGGCTGACAGGTCGCGAGCTATTGCGCAAGGGAGGTGTTTCTATGAAAAAAATCCGCCGTCAATTTGGAGATGAGTTTGCCGATGCGCTCGCACAATCCCCGACGTTGATGAATGATTTGGCTGAAATTCGCGCTGCCGGAATCAAAATTCGCAAGCTGTCCGGTCGCTGCCAGGCTTATTCGAACAGCGGAAAGATGACGATTTCGATCGCCGCCCGCTGCAGCCTGAGCTACAAACTGATCAGCCTCGCCCATGAGAAGGTGCATGTTCTGGTCAGCCCAACCAATAATCCGGTGCCGGGAAAGACAGGGCGCCAAGCCTTCATAGACATGTGCCTGGAGGCGGAAACCGATGCGATCGAGCATGAGACGTTCGTGGCTGGGGAGCTGTTGGCTGCCGGACTGGAAGTGGACGAACACTCGCTTTCCTGGCTTCGCCGCTACAAGCGTGGTGGCAGGGCTGCTATTCGCAAAGCGATTGAAACTTCGTACACATCCAATACCGGTGAGAGGTATCCGGAGTATTACGGCGGCTGGTACGACGAAGTCGTGAAGCCGAAAGACAGGCTGCCGCTGTCCGACAAAGGAGAGCGCAGCGTCGGCAGTGGACGTCCATGCTGCGGGCATTCTCACATCGACGGTCTGGATGCCAGTCCGGTCGCCCGCCTTGGCAAAGACTTTTGCCCACGCTTTCGTTTTGTGACGTGTGAAATACCGGTTCGACTCAACCTTCCGGAAGTCGACCCTAGCAACATGCAGGAAGGGTCTGAATCATGAACAACGAAACAATGCGTCCAACCACTGCCACAGTGATGATGCCCAGGGATACAAATCCAATGGGCAACATCTTCGGCGGGGTAATCCTCAGCCACATTGACCTTGCCGGTGCTGTTGCCGCACGAACCGCCTGTAACAAAGGCGTTCGCCGAGTGGTGACGGTGGCGATGGACAAGGTCGTCTTCAAGAAGCCGGTTCTCGTCGGTGACGTACTTGAGTGCTATGCCGAGGTCGTCCGGATCGGAAAGACCTCGATTACGACTCACATCGAGGTGATCGTCGACCGCAACGGCAAAAAGATTCGAGTGACTGAAGCTGATGCCGTCTATGTCGCCGTTAATGCCAAGGGGCGTCCGGTGCCGGTCGGCTGCAATCAGCAAGCTGGCTCGAAGTCCAAAGTTGAGCCATGTTCCGGCGTGAAATCAGGTTCTAACACCGGCGATAAGACTGGTTTTTCTGCGCCGGCGGCCAAAGGCGGCAAGCGGAAAACCGGTTGCGGGTAACACATCCACTCAGGCGGGGCTCGACATCGATGTCGAGCGCCCACGGGTTTTGCCGGCGTCTTGCGCTATGAGAAAGCGCAGGAAGACGCCGGGTAGAACCAGTAAAGAAGCGAGGCAGGTATGAAAATCCATCGAGCGACGCGTGAGTACGAAGAATGGTTGGGCAAGCAGCTCAGCATCGTACCAGCCGATCTCAAGCTAAAGCATGCCCATATGTCGGACGACGCGTTCGTCTTTCTGCGGGCGACCTTCTATCGCTGGGCTCAGCACTGGCCGCGAGTCTGCAAGAAGATCAATGACGTGCCGGTAGTTCATGCGTTGGCTGACGCGCACATTGAGAACTTCGGTACCTGGCGCGACTGTGAGGGTCGGTTGATCTGGGGCGTCAACGACTTTGACGAGGCCTATCTTCTACCTTACACCAACGACCTTGTGCGCCTGGCAACCAGCGCCTACCTAGCGATTCGCGACAAGCGTGTCTCGATCCGCTTCAAGGATGCTTGCAAGGCGATTTTGGATGGTTACCGCAGAGGGCTGAACAAGGGCGGGCGTCCCTTCGTTCTGGGCGAAGAGCATCCGGAGCTGCGCAAGATGGCGTTGGGTGTGTTGCGAGATCCGGTGCATTTCTGGCAGAAGCTGGACGGGCAAACCGGCAAAATCGAACAGAACAAGATTCCCGAGCCGGTCATCGGTGCGCTCGACAAGATGATGCCGGAGCGTCAGCTAAAGTTCAATCTCGTCACGCGCAGAGCCGGTGAAGGAAGCCTTGGCCGCGAGCGTTTCGTGGCGCTGGCCGTCTGGCGCGGTGGTCGAATTGCTCGTGAAGCCAAAGCGCTTGCGCCTTCCGCTTGGACCTGGGCCAATCCATCTGGAGCGAATACTTCCGGCATCAAGTATGGCGAAATTCTTGAAAGCGCAATCCGCTGTCCCGATCCGTTCGTGACGGTGGTTGATCGCTGGGTAGTTCGCCGGTTGGCCCCGGACTGCTCTCGCATCGATCTTTCGGCGCTTCCTCAGGAGCGTGACGAGCGCCTATTGCTTAACGCAATGGGATTCGAGATCGCCAATGTACACATTGGCAGCGGTCCCGAAGCCGTGCGTGCCGTTCTGACCGACCTCAAGCAACGACAGGGAGACTGGTTGCAATCGGCTGCCGAAGCGATGGCTGAGGCGACGCTCAAGGATTGGAAAGCCTGGCGCCAGAAAAATGCGTCAGACGATTAGCGTTTGACTACCTGGCAATCAGGGTGTTGACGGGGTCCATTCGGACCGCTGTTTCTGTGCGCCTGAACTTTCTTCAGGGCGGCGCCAAGCGTCGCCCTGATCCGGCGGTTTTACAAGCAAGATCGCCCTCAAACGCCTGCACAAGGCCCTGTCCAAAAGGGTGTTTTAAATGTTCAACGAATTCTTTGGGTTGCCGCAACGGCTCTCCCAACTGAGTGGAAGCGTGCGCGAAACATTTGCCGCGTTTCAAAATCGAGACTTTCGCATCTACAGCGTCGGTCAACTCGTTTCGCTTACCGGCACCTGGATGCAGTCAATCGCGCTCAGCTGGATGGTTTACCAGATGACAGGTTCTGCGTTAACACTGGGGATTGTATCTTTCGCCAGTACGGTGCCGGTGTTGCTCCTGTCTTTCTTCGCCGGAGCGGTGGCCGATCGCTACGATCGCAAGAAGATCATCATGACCGCCCAGTGTGTGGAGATGTTCCAGGCGGTCACGCTGGCAGTGCTGGTCATTACTCACCAGTTGACCGTACCGCTGGTAATCACTCTGGCCGTCTTATTGGGCTTGTGCAGCGCATTCGAGATGCCTGCCAGGCAGACTTTCGTACCGTCTCTGGTCAAAGACTCCGAGATGGCAAATGCAATCGGGCTGAACTCAGCGCTTCTGAATGGAGCACGTATGTTCGGACCGGCTTTGGCCGGCGTCATAATCGGTTGGTTGGGAGCCAGCACGTGCTTCATAATCAACGCCTTGAGCTACATGGTTGCGTTCATCTCGCTGTACTTGATTGGGGGTGGGGCTAGGAAGCCGGTCGAGAAGACGTCCAAACCGCAGACCGTCAAGAAGCTCTGGTTGATTCTCAAGGAGTCGCAAGCGGTAGACATTCTCTATCTGACTGCGGCAATCAGCATCTTCGGATTTCAGTTCAACGTGTTGATGCCGGCGATTGTCAGCTCTCTTTTGCATGGCGACGCTCAGCAGCTCGGACTGATTACTGCCGCAATGGGAGTCGGGTCGCTGGTGGGTTCTCTGCTGATTGCCAGCCGGGGAAGCAAGATCAACATCAAAGGATGGCTTGGTCATAGCCTGCTCGGCTTGACTGCTGCCATCCTGAGCATCGGTTGGTCGCAGTCCTTTTTCGCTTCGCTGGCTGCTTCAGCCGTCGCCGGCTTCTGCTTTGCGTTTCACTTCGGGGGCTCCAATTACACCATTCAGATGAGCATCCCGGAGGGAGTCCGCGGGCGGGTGATGGGTATCTACACTTTCTTCGTCGTCGGGCTTGCGCCGTTTGGAGCGCTGATGGCCGGGTGGTTGGCGAGCAGTTTTGGGCTGACGCCGACGGTGACGCTGTCAGCCTTCTTTTGTGGAATTGCGGCGCTGGTTTACTTAAGGCGCGTGAAAGGTAATCCGCCGAGCAAACCTTTCTAACTGCCCGTAGTCTCCCAGGAGGGCGGCTAGTCAGGTTGGCAGACCGCTACAAATCTTACCGGGCGGTCTTCATTTGCACCGGATTTAGCTTCGACAAACACCGCTGCGGATATCCAATCGAAAATAGACTCGACCACAAGCGAAGAGGTAATGATTTACATCGTAGCCTTTTCGCTTTCTCCTTTTTGTAAAGGTACTAAGCAGTGTGGTAAAGCGATTCGTGAAATTGTTTTCCAATTTGTGAACACATGTGTTCACAGATTGATTTCCGAAAAGATAAGTAGACGGATTTAGTCGAGTCAGAGTACTTCTGGGAAGAACATTATTGGTTATCGTGATTCGGTTGGGTGTGCTTGGATGGCAATCAATAGAAGATGGCTCCGTTGCTTCGTTCTCCTCATTGCTTTTGGGCTTGGTCTGCCTGCCTGTTCGGATGAGATTCGTCAAGGTGGTTTCGCTTCCGCGCTCGATGAGTACTATCGTTATAGGGAGGAAAAGAAATCAGGGCCGCTTGCTCGATGGAAGGCGGCAAATGAGGCTGCTTGCATTGCTGCTGCCGCAGGGGATGATCCAAAGGCGGAAAAGATGTACAAGCTCGCCTTGCAGATTGCAAAGGATCACAAAATGCCTCCTGGCAAAGCGATCTTTGCTCTAGATGGGCTCAGCTCTCTGTACCTCAACGCACGTCGATATGCTGAAGCCGAAAGATGCTTGAATACCAAGTTGGCGATCATGCAGCGCGACAGCACACTTTATGCTGCACAGTTAGTTTCGACGACGCTATCCCTTGGTGTGACTTACAGCTGTTTGAAGAAATACGATCTGGCGGCCAGGAATCTGAAGTCCGTATTGGAGCAAGAGCAGCGAACTGGAGCTGTCAAGCTGAGTCGAATTGCAGCATTCCGGCTCGCCGAAGTCTACGAGAAGATAGGCGACGACAAAAAGCAGGAATCTATCTGCCGGTGGTTTTTCGATCAGTTGAATCAACCAGAGAGACAAGATGCGGTCATGTTTTGGACCGGCAAGATGTTAGCCAAGATCTGCTTGCACAAACATCAGTTCAAGGAAGCTGAGCAGCTTTTACATCAGTGCCTGTTGATGCCTACGACAATCAGGGGGGTTACGATAAAAGACCGGGTTGAAGTGATTCGGCTGTTGGGTGATTGTTATCTTTTGCAGGGCAGAAACGCGGAGGCGTTGGATAGCTATCAAAAAGGTCTCGCTCGGGCCGGCAGTACGAAGGATTTGGATGAAGTTCGCTGTCTGCTCCAGCTGGGTGTTGCCGATGTCTACACCGCAACCGCCAAGTACAAGGAGGCTGAGCAGTTGTATAAATCGTCTCTAGCCAAGCTCGATGTTATGTGGGGAAAGACTAAAGCGTTGGCCGAGCAGATGCAGCGGTATGCCAAATTGTTGAAGGTAACAGGACGGAAGCAAGAATATGATGCGCTTCAGCAAAAGAGACTGCAGATATTAAAGCGCTCTTTGACCTCTTCTACC